>JAHFVB010000025.1 GCA_023264755.1 Mycobacterium sp.
TGGGTGTGGGCTACCTGCGGAAGGAATTCGCCGCACTCGGCGTGGACTACGAGGAACGGGCGGCGTTGTTCGACGAGGCCTTGGAGGTCATCGACGCCATCTGGACCGGCGACGACGTGTCCTACGAAGGCCGGCACTTCACCGCCACCGGCATCACGGCGCATCCGCGACCGGTCAGCAGCCCGCGGCCGCCGATCTGGATCGGCGGCAACACCGGTGCGGCCCGCCAGCGTGTCGTCGACCACGGCGAGGGGTGGTGCCCGTTCGCCGCGCCCAAGGCGCTGGCGCAAACCGCCAAGACGGCCGAACTGGATTCGTTGGCGGCGCTGGCCGCCGCGGTCGGCGACTTGCGCCGTCGGTGCGATGCGGCGGGCCGCGATTGGTCGACGCTCGACATCGCCTTCACCAACTCCGAAGGTGGCCACCCTGGGCAGGACGACTTCAATGCCGAGGCGTACCTCGGCGGCCTGAAAGCGCTTGAGGCGGTTGGCATCACCTGGGTGCACGTGCACGTTCCCGGCGACAGCGTCGAGCACGCGGCCGAGGTGATCGAGCGTTTCCGTCGAGAGGTCATCGACGTGAGTTGAGGGGGCTACGCTCGACCTCATGCGCATCGTCATCATGGCCATCGGCATCGTGCTCGCACTGTTCGGTCTCATTTGGGCGCTGCAGGGGTTCGGCGTTCACATCGGTGACGGATTCATGGTCGGCAATCCGACGTGGGCCGTCATCGGCCCGATCACCGTGCTGGTCGGGATCGGCATCGCCGTCTACGGAGCCCGAAGGCGGTAGGGGCGGTCGGAACGTTAGCGTTCGACCGCAACGCCTCGAAGTTGCCTCGTAGCACCGACGTCGACCACGGGGCCGACTGGAAGAATCCTGCGACATGACAGTGCTCGCCATCGATCAGGGCACGTCGGGCACCAAGGCCGTCGTCGTCGACCCCGACATCGGCGTGTGCGCAGTGGCCGAAGTCTCGATGCACCCGCGTTACCTGGACGGCGGCGGGGTCGAGCAGGATCCCGGCGAGCTACTCGACTCGGTGCTCGACGCCGGCCGGGCGGCGGTCGCGAAGGCAGGCCGTCGGATCGATGCCGTATCGCTGGCCAACCAGGGCGAGACCGTCCTGGCCTGGGATCCGGTCGGCGGGGCACCGCTCACGCAGGCGATCGGCTGGCAGGATCGCCGCGCCGAATCGGTCTGCGCCGCCCTCTCGGAGCACGCGGAGCTGTTCGCCGCCGAGACGGGCTTGGTGCTCGACCCGTACTTCTCGGCGCCCAAGATGGCCTGGCTGCGGCGCCACCGCGAACCCGGCGGTGTCGTCACCACCTCGGACACCTGGCTGTTGCATCACCTGACGGGGGAGTTCGTCACGGACGCCACCACCGCCAGCCGATCGCTGGTGCTCAGCCTCGGCGCCGATGAATGGAATCGAGAGTTGTTGGGGCTGTTCGGACTCGAGGGTGAGCGCATGCCGCGCATCGTCGCCAACGACACCGTCATCGGGTCGACGTCGGCGTTCGGACCGGAGCTCCCGGTCGGCGGGGTGATCGTCGACCAACAGGCCGCGCTGCTGGCCGAGGCCTGCTTCGATGCGGGCATGGCCAAGTGCACCTTCGGCACCGGGGCCTTCCTGCTGATGAACACCGGCGCCGCCGCGGTGCGCTCCACCTCCGGCTTGACGACGTCGACGGCCTGGCGGGTGGCCGGCGGGGATGCCTACTGCGTCGACGGGCAGGTCTATACCGCCGCGGCGGCGGTGGGCTGGTTGAGCTCACTGGGCATCATCTCCGGAGCCGAGGAGCTAGATGCCGTGGCCGCCCAGGACAGCAACGGCGTGCTGTGCGTGCCCGCGCTGGCCGGGTTGGCCGCACCGTGGTGGCAATCCAGTGCCACCGCAACGATTTCGGGGCTGACCCTGTCGAGCGGACGGGAACATCTGGTGCTCGCGATGTTGCAGGGCATTGCCGCGCAGCTCGGCGAACTGGTGGCGGCCATTCAGGCCGACGCGAACACCGCGAACACCACGAACACCCAGCTCAGCCGGCTTCGGGTCGACGGTGGGCTGACCCAGTCGACGGTGCTGATGCAGGCCGTCGCGGACGTGCTCCAGGTGCCGGTCGACGTGTACCCGTCGCCACACGCGACGGCGCTGGGCGCCGCGGCGCTGGCCGACCTGAGCGTCAATCCCGGCAAGGGTCTGCGCGGAGTGGTCGCACCATGGACCCCGGCATCGACCTACGAGCCTCGCTGGACCGCCGACCGGGCAGCCGAATTCCGTTCGGCCTGGCGCACACTGGCGGCCACCACCTATCCGTCCGGCCAGCCGTCATGACCGAGCCGAGCTACGACGTCGCCGTCATCGGCGCGGGCATCGTCGGGTCGGCGATCGCCCGCGAGCTCGCCGGATACGAGCTGTCGGTCGTGCTGCTCGAGGGCCGCGACGACGTCGGCGACGGCACCAGCAAGGCCAACACCGCGATCCTGCACACCGGCTTCGACGCCACCCCCGGCACCCTCGAATCGACCTTGGTGAGCCGGGGCCACGGGTTGCTCTCCGCGTTCGCGGCGCAGACCGGCATTCCCGTCGAACGTACCGGCGCAGTGCTGGTCGCCTGGGAGCCCGAACAACTCGAAGCGCTGCCCGGGTTGAAGGACAAGGCCACCGCCAATGGCTATCACGCCTGCGAAATCGTCGATGCCGCAACGGTCTATGCGATGGTTCCCGACCTGGGTGCGGGTGCCCTGGGTGGGCTGACGGTGCCCGACGAGTCGATCATCTGCACCTGGACGGTCAACCTGGCATTGGCCACCGATGCGGTCAATCGCGGCGCAGTGCTGTCGACCCGGCATCGGGTGGAGCGGGTGGACGTCGGTGTCGAGCTGACCACCGTGCACACGTCGGCCGGACCGGTCACGGCGCGGTGGGTGGTCAACGCGGCCGGGCTTGGTGCCGACACCGTCGACGCCATGTTCGGCCATGCTCGGTTCACCGTCACCCCGCGCCGCGGAGAGCTGATCGTCTACGACAAGCTGGCCCGGCCGTTGGTCGACGTGATCGTGTTGCCCGTACCGACCGCCCGTGGCAAGGGCGTCCTGATCAGTCCCACGATCTACGGAAACGTGATGCTGGGCCCCACGTCGGAGAACATCGAGGACCGCGCGGCGACCGCGACGACGCAGGCCGGCCTGGACTTCCTGCTCGCGAAGGGGCGCGCCCTGATGCCGCGGCTGCTCGAGGAGGAGATCACCGCGACCTACACCGGGCTGCGCGCGGCCATCGATTCCGGTGACTATCTCATCGAAACCGAGGCGGCCCAACGCTATCTGCTGGTCGGCGGGATACGGTCGACCGGGCTGACGGCCGGGCTGGCCATCGCCGAGTACGCCGCCGCGCGGCTTCGCGATGGGGGCCTGAGCCTGACGCCGAAGGCCGAACTGCCCCCCGCCCCCCGAATGCCGAACCTCGGCGAGGCAAGCCTGCGTCCGTATCAGGACGCCGCCAAGATCGCCGAGGATCCCGAATACGGAGCCATCGTGTGCTTCTGCGAACGCGTGACCGCAGGCGAACTGCGCGACGCCTACCGCTCGGTCATCCCGCCGGCGGGGCTCGACGGACTGCGCCGACGCACCCGCGTCATGAATGGCCGTTGCCAGGGCTTCTTCTGCGGTGCGGAGGTCCAACGGTTCGTCGATGGCGCGCCCAGGCCTGCGTCTGCTCGGGATGCCCGCCGGTGAACTCGCTATCGGCCGACGTCGCCGTCATCGGGGGAGGCCCCGCCGGGCTCACTGCTGCGGCCGCCCTGGCCGCCCGGGGCGGTGCCAAAGTGATCGTGTTGGAACGGGAAGCGGCCGCGGGCGGAATACCGCGGCAAAGCGCCCACCTCGGATACGGCATCCGCGACACGATGAGGTTCAGTTCGGGGCCCAGCTATGCCCGCAGACTCGTCGACCGGGCGCTGTCCGCCGGCGTGGACATCCGGACCGGCGCCATGGTCACCGGCTGGTCGGACGGCCTGGGCCTGGAGATCACCTCCCCGCAGGGACGTAAGCGCGTCGAGGCCCGCGCGGTCATCTTGGCCACCGGGGCCCGCGAACGCCCCCGCTCAGCGAGGCTGATTCCGGGGGACCGTTGCACGGGTGTCTACACCACCGGGCAGCTGCAGAACCTGGTTCACCTGCAGCACCGGCAGGTCGGGCGACGCGCCGTGGTGGTCGGTGCCGAATTAGTCAGCTACTCAGCCGTTTTGACGCTCAAGCACGCCGGCTGCGACACCGCGGTGATGACCACCACCCACGGCTCGCCCGAGTCCTATGCGGTGTTCAACGTGATTGCCCGATCGCCACTGCTGGGGGTGGAGGTGGCCACCCGCACCAGGGTGGTCCGCATCATCGGCAAGCCGGCGCTGCGGGCCGTCGAGCTCGAGCACGTCGACACCGGTGCGCGTCGCATCGTCGAGTGCGACACGCTCGTCTTGACGGGTGACTGGGTGCCCGACCACGAGCTCGCGCGTACCGCTGGACTGATCATGGATCCCGGCACCCGCGGGCCGCTGGTCGATACGGCCTTGCGTACCAGTCATTCTGGCGTCTTCGCCGCGGGAAACCTGCTGCACCCCGTCGACACGGCCGACGTCGCCGCGCTCGACGGCAGGCACGTGGCCGACTCCGTGCGCGCCCATCTGCGAGGCGAGTCAGCACCCGGGGAAGGCCTCCGGCTGCTCGCCGAGGCACCGCTGCGCTGGATCTCCCCGGGACTCCTGCGCCCCGGCGACGCTGCCCCGGCCCGCCACCGACTGCTGGCGTGGACCGACGTGCTGGTTCGCGTCCCCAGGGTCGTCGTGCGGCAAGGCGGGCGGACGGTGTGTCGCCGGACGGTGCCGTGGTCGGCGTCGCCCGGACGGGTATTCCGCATTCCGGCAGGCCTTCTCGACGGGATCGACCCGTGGGGCGGTCCGGTGACGGTGGGGTTGGACTAAGTCAGGGCTCAGGGGTCGCCCGAGGGCTCCAAGGATCCGCCAAGACCCTCGCGGAAACTTACGAAGAGTCAGAGCACGCTCCAACCACGGGATCGGAGACAGTCGATGGGATTCTTCAACAAGGCGAAGGAAGCCGCTCAGCAGGCGTGGGCGCAGCAGGCCGGACCAACGCAGGGCGACGGGGCGGTCCACGTTCGCGGCGCCGGGCCGATCGACCCCGCGGTGCTCGGCGGTCCGTCGACCCGCTCGGTGGCGGCCGACGATCCGATCTGGGCGCCCATCAACGGGATTTCGCTGCAGAACTACGCCGAGCTGGCCCGGGACGCTCAGGCCCGCGGAGTCACCGACGAAGCGGGCATGATCAGCTTGGCGCAGGAGCGCGGGTGGTCGCCGGCGGACACGAAGGCGGCACTCGACGGCTGGGTGCAGCGAATGGGCCAGTCGATGGCCGTCGGACAGCAGTTTCGCAAGTATCTCGGCTACTGACGAGGATCGATCCCCAGCCGCGGTGCCGTGTGGAGGCCCACCGCGACGCGCAGAGTCACGCTGCGGTGGCGGGACGCTCGCGCGGGTGCCTGCGGTAGCGCTGATATGCGCAGCCGCGTGCGATCCCCAGCGCCGAGCCGATCGGGCCCCACTGGACGCCGTGTTCGCGGGCCCGGTCGACTGCGGCCCGCAACTGCAGTTCGGCGCGAGATACCGAAGCTTGGGAACTGGTGAGTTTCGCTGCCCGCACACTCGCGTCAGCGGCGGCGATTTCGGCCAGCGCCTTCATCTGTTCGTCGCGGTTGTCTTCCATGTCGTCGCCCCCCGAATCGTGTCCATCCAGTGTGTGCCGTTTCTGCAACGTTGTCCAGATGCAAAAGCGCAAATCAAGTACCCTCCAGCCCCGATTCAGCAACGGTCATTCGGTCGCTTGAATTGCGCGCTGGACTGCGAATCGCCGTACGTCAGGTAGCGCCACCGCTGCCGGAGTAGAAGTTCGGCCGCTCCTCGGGCACGCTCCCGGCGGCCCGCCAGGCCGCCAAGCGGCGTTCCATCATCACGCGCTCCTTGCGGTTGATCCGCGCCATCACCGCGATCGCTACTGCGATCAAGGCGCTGCCCCCACCGGCCAGGCTGACTTCTTGCACCCCATTCATGCGGGGAGCGTAGACGCGCCGGCGACGGCATCATCGAGTACCCGACTACGCGAAAATCAAGGTGGGGTGGCCGCCTCGGTCGCGGTGCTACGGCAACTCGAGGTGTCCCCAGACCCAACCGTGTCCGGTAGGCACGGAGTCGCCGGAAACCTCACACCACGAGTTCGGCGCGCAACTTCCCGCGAGGTTGACGCTCTTGCCGGCCCGGAGCACCCCGACGACGTGCCCGGTGCCGTCGGGCTCGTTCTTCGCGTTGTATACATCCACGTCGGCCGCGACGGTCGCGGTTGCGCTGGGCAGCACTCCGGGCCCCGACGCGACGACGTTGCGTTCCGGAATCGAGTCGCTCCCGGGTACTCGGCCGAGCGTTCTGCCGTCGGATGCGTCCTCGACCGGTTGTTTGCCGAGTGTCAGAGTTGGTGCGCAGGTGAAGTCCGAGAATGCGGAGCGCCAGGTGTTGGAGGCGCCGGTGTTGTTGACGGTGGTACCGCTCGCGCTGCCGTCATCGTTGACCTGACCCGTGTACACGTTGGTGAACTGGTTCTCCCACCTCACCTTGAAACCGATGGCGCGGCCCTTGAGCCCACCACTGGCGACTCCACGTACGGGAATTGCTGCTGGGTTTGGGTCACCGCCGGTAAGCAACGATTCGCCGACCAACGGCGGCGCAAAGGGCTTTACGTACATGGCTTCCCGGACGTCGTTGCCAACCGTTCGTAGATAGACGTGGATGCCGTTGTTTTGCACCAGTTCGACGTTGAACTTGAAGTCGTCGACGGGCGGGGCCCCGGCCGGCGCGGTTGGAAAGACATAGAAGTCGCAACCGGCCGCCTGTGCCGCAGGTGCGAGCGGTGGGAGACACGTTGCGCCGATGGCGGTCACCGCGGCGAACAACGCCAGCCTCGACTTCGATGAGCTCGTCCTTGACATTTCGTTCCTCCGTCGACTGTCACGGCGGAACGATGGTCACCAAGTCGGGTCGAGTTCCGCGGTTCGAAGCATCGTCGCGGTCGGGCAGGAACGATTGCGTAGCGCACTACTTCATCGCGCGGGACGACTTCATCACATTTGGGCAGCAGCGCCGTGCGCCGTGCTCGAGCGCGCCCACCGCAGCCAGCGAGGTCGACGGCCCCCGGCTCGGCATGCGGCCAGTCGGCCCTACTTGCCCTTGGCCAGCTCGGCGCGGGCCCGACGCTCGACCAGGAGCGGTACGAAGTCTCGGATCCGACTCTGCTCGAATTGCCTGTACGCGTTGCCAATTGCCAGAGCAACTTGGTCAGGCCCGAGTTCTGTGTACGTGCTACCGAGCCGACGTTCAACTTCGGCGATCAGTACTTGCTCGTCGATCTCTGGCACCGCGCCAGAATGCACCCACGGAGGTGAACCGTCAACTAGGGGTTCACGTGCTGGCCCTTCTCAGCCCGAGTAGGCAGATATTAGGAAACTCTGAGAGGATCCGGGCATGGTTGAAGACGCTGGCGCCGCTCAAGCGCGAGCTCTGATTCGGGAGCTCCGCGACCACGTCGAGGTCATCTCACAGAAGATCGAGAAATGTGAGCGCCGTCGCCAGGTGTCGGTTCGTGGCGAAGCCCATGGTCGCCGAATCCAGTCGGCACTCCGGCGAGAGTTGTACGAGACGCACCGCTTGATCGACGGCCTGCACCGGCGCTACCCCGAGACCAGCGACCGTCCGCGCGCGACGCCAGACGACGCCTGCCGGGTGCCCTTCACCGGGGAGCATCGCCTCGGCCGGTGAGTGCAGGGCTGGCCGAACGGTCCGGCGTCGCTATGCCGACACGTGGTCGGCCAACCGCTCGCTGGCCTCCCACAGTTCGCCGGCCAGGGACTCTTGGTAGGAGTCCTCCGACGACCGGATGGGTTTGGCTCCCTCGAAGTACTCGCCGGTGACGCCGTTGAAGCGCGGATCCCACACCAGGGCGGCCAGGCGGGCGCCCGACGTGCGGGTGGAGTTGACGTTCGGAAATACCCGCAGGGCAGGCATCAGGTAGCGCCACACCAGCCTGCCGAGGGGGGAGTAGTCGCGCGCCAGACCCGATCCCGGCATGAGCCCGGGATCGAAGGCAGTGACGGTGATGCCGTCGGCGCCGTGTCCGAGCCTGCGGTCCAGTTCGTAGGCGAACAGCACGTTGCACAGCTTGGACGTGGTGTAGCGCCGGCGGCCGTCGGCCTCGGCGTCCGCGGGGGGATGGGCCAGTTTCTCGGCCGAGGTGTAGATGGCCTTCGGCATGCCGGTGAACTTGGCGGGGTCATGGGTGCCGCTGCTGACGATCACGACGCGGGCCGGCCGAACGAGTTGGGGGAGCAGTCCCCGCACCAGCGCGAAGTGGCCCAGGTGGTTGACCCCGAACGTCAGCTCGACACCGTCGTCGGTGAACTTGGTGCCGTCGGGTACCTGCAGACCGGCGTTGCACACTACGGCCGCCAGCGGGGGCAACCCGGCGTCGCGCAGCAGCCCACTGAACGCCCGCACCGAGCGCAGCGACGCGAGGTCCAGCGGCAGCACGGTACAGCGTTGGGGCGCACCGAGTTCGGCGACCGCGGCGGCCCCGCGCTGGAGATCGCGCACGGCCAGGACGATGTGCCAACTGTCGTCACTCGCCAGCAGGCTTCGGGCGCATTCGAGACCGAGGCCCGCGTTGGCGCCGGTGATGACGGCGGTTCTGGTGCTCATGGTTCCTCCAGGAGGCTGGGTAGCAGGGCGACGACGGCCTGGAACAGCCGCCGGTACATCCGTTCGACGTCGGTGGAGTCGGGCTCGAGGTGGTCGGCGAGGAAGACGCCGTCCGAGATGGCCACCGCCAGGGCGGTGAGTTCGTCGACGACGCGGGTGGCCTTCTGCGAGGGCACGTCGGCAGGAACCAGCGTGGCGATGGCGTCGCGGAACCCGGCGATCGCCGTGTCGCGCACCTGGCGTACCAGGGCGGCGACGGTCGGGTCGGCGCTGCGTTCCAGCGAGAGCAGGTAGAACAGCCGCAGAAAGTCGGGGTGCTGGGCCAACAACCGTCCGGTGGCCGCGACCTGATGCTCGACGCCTCCGGCTTGGTCGCGGTCGGGGATGGCGGCGAAGAACCGCGCCGCGCCCCGCTCCATCACGGCGGCCAACACGCCTTCCTTGGAGCCGAAGTGCCAGTAGATGGAACTGGCGGGCAACCCGCAGGCCTTGCAGATGTCGCTGATGGCGGTGGCGGCATAGCCCCGGGTGCCCATCAGGCGTTCGGTCGCGTCCAGGATGAGCTCGCGGGAGTTGTCACCTTGTACTTGCTTCCTGGTGCGGGCCTGCTTCACCGGTCATTCCTGTCTGTAAGGATCGTTACAGACACGCTAGCATGCGTGGGCGAAGCTAGCCCCAGTAGGCGAAGCTGCATGTGGGCTGGGCTTCGTGCTTGAAGGCCAGCAGCTTCCCGTCCATCAGAATGCTGCAGTTGAGTTCGGCGTCGCCGCCGTCGGCCGTCACCGACGACTCGACCTCGTTGTAGACGGGGTACTGCTTCTGCCACGGCAGCGTCACACCGGTCTCGGATTGTTCTGGGCCACCGTTGATCCGGTACCGGATGGTCACCGGTCCGGCGCCGCCGGTCACCTGCATCGTCGCGGTACCGACTTGCGGACCCGAGGGGGTCGGCGACGTCGCCGTGGTAGCCGTAGCCTGCGGACTGGTCGTCGTCGCCGATCCGGTGGCGGACTCCGCGGCCGTCGGCTTTCCCTGCGTGGTCGTCGTGGTGCATGCGGTCGCCGCGACGGCGATGACGGTCAATGCGGCACCGATTGCGGAGCGAGGTCTCATTCGTGGAGCCTACGTATGCACGGGGGCGAGGCTCGGCGCCGATTTGCGGCTGCGGCTCAATACGCCCAGGCGTCGTGTGACTTTGCTTCGACCGCCAGCCAACCTGTTGGGGTTTCGCTAGCTCAGGTGCCAGGCGGGTTCTGACCCCGGCAATGCAGGGACCAACACAGCGACCTGGGGTAATGCTGGTGCGCGATACTGGGATTGAACCAGTGACCTCTTCCGTGTCAGGGAAGCGCTCTCCCGCTGAGCTAATCGCGCCGGGGGTCTATCTCGGAGGTGGAGACGGGAATCGAACCCGTGTGCACGGCTTTGCAGGCCGTTGCCTCACCACTCGGCCACTCCACCGTTGGGGTTGATGCCACTGCACCTTCGAGCGGATGACGGGATTCGAACCCGCGACCCCAACCTTGGCAAGGTTGTGCGCTACCAACTGCGCTACATCCGCGTGCCACGGGCGAGATCGTCGCCCGTCGCGAAGCACGACATTAGTCCACGCAACCGAAGCGACACAAATCCCCTACTCGTTCAGGGTTTGTGGGCGCCGCTGTACTCGATCGAGCCTGCTGCGCCGAGGGTGCCACCGCTAGGTGGCCGGGACGTTTCCGGGACCACGCTGCGAGGCGTACGAACGATGGCACGCTCGATGCGAGCGTGATGAGCCCAAGCCGAAGTGGCATGACGCGACGGCGTGGTCGCACGGGTACCTGCGGCGGCGGCCGCGATTCTCAGTCGCCCGCCGCTCCGTGTTAATCTTCGACTCCACCGATCACCGATCGGTGCTCCCAGGTCTCGTAGCTCAGTGGGAGAGCGTCCGCCTCACACGCGGAAGGTCGCTGGTTCGATACCAGCCGGGACCACCAAGAAGCCCCAGTTCAGAGGGTAGTTCGCCTCGAATTCGTCGTCGTAGAGGTCGTCGCAGGCGTGGGCCTGCGACCATCGCCGTCTGCCATCCCGTGGAGCGTTTCCAGGTCGCCAGCCCGAGCAATGCGCAGTTCGGCGAGGAGACGGCCGGAGCCCGGGCCGCCCCGCGATCCGGTCGTCGTTGAGCGCAGCAGTGCCGCCGCCAGTGCGGCCACTACTAGTTGGGGTATGCATCCGGTCTGACGTCAGAACGCAGGACTGGCGACCGTCGGCATGAGGGATTTGGCCGGTGGCACTCGTTCTGCACCGCGCTCATGAGATGAAGCCGAAAGCCTTTCGTGCCCTGGCTATCTCACGCAGGGGAAGAGCTTTTGCTAGGGCTCGCTGGGTTTGCCGGGACACCGCCACGACCGGAGCCGTGTTCGTCATATCGGTCGTCGGAAGATCTTCGTGCTCGCCAGGTCGGCCATGTCTTGCAGGACGAGTATCTGTCCGCCCGTCCAATTGAGCGGACGGGGGTACCAGGTGCACAGTGAACCGACCGCATCGTCGTCGTCGCTGAAAATCGGAACGCCGGCATACGCCCCTACTTCACCGCTGAGCACGACCGGAAGCTTGGCCAGCAACGGGTGTACGGTCGCATCGTCAACGATGAATGGAATGCCGCTAACGACCGTGAACTTGCCGATTGACTGGTCGGCCGAGCGGAGCCTTTCGAAGCCACGGTCTGCGACGTTGCATCCGGCGAGCAACTCTCTGCTGTCGTCCAGAAGTGACACCGCCGCAAATGGTGCGGCCAGCGCTTCCGCGGTTAAACATGCGACGCTGTCGAGCATGTCGCTCGCCTGATAATTGTCCATTAGGCCCGTGCTTTGCAGAGCAGCAAGCCGCGCGGGATCGCTCAATATGAGTCGAATTAGTGGGTCGAGCGCTTTCGGATTGGCGGACAGTTGCCGAACCAACAGGCGGGCAGCGACGTCATCAACTCCGGCTCCGACGACTGTCGCTATCAGCCCCTCTTTGAGGTCACGCCTTTCGGCATCAGAAAGCCCCACCTGCCCTCGCGCGCCGTCGTTTGACGGCATTGCGTCATCCACGGCCACAGCCTAAGTGGCCGGAACCCTTCTGGGGTGATAAGCGGGATCTCCAGGCGGGACCACGAGCCGAGATCCGGATGGGTAACTGCCGATCGGTCGCCCCGACATCACCGATTGGTTACTCTTCCGCAGAGCGCGCCGAATGTCCGCGCCGAATGCAATTTTTCGCCGGTACCTACGTCATTGCGACGCAATCGCTCGGGTCTCCTGATGCGTCGAAAACTACCCCTTGCGGTTCCGATGTGAAATCGCGTCACGGATTTGGCGCGTTAATCCCTAAACCCCAAAAAGCAACGTGCATGGCAAACTACTCTGAGGGCGTGGCCCAACCGGCCACGACGAAGAAGGGGAACGCGATGAGCGACTTTGCCAGCCGCACAACTGAGTCCGGTGTCGTCGTGGTTCAGCCGATGGGGCGATTGAACATGGTCGCCGCCTCGACGTTGCGCAAACAACTGTCCGGAATCGTCGATGGTGGGTCGAGCCGAATCGTCGTTGATCTCAGTGCCACCGAATTCATCGATTCATCGGGGTTGGGCGCCCTGATCGCGGGCCTGAAGATCGCTCGTCAGGCGGGTGGCGATCTGTGTATCTCGGCGCCCACGCGGCAGGTGTGCACCGTGCTGGAGTTGAGCAACCTAGACCGGGTCCTGCGTACTTGTGATTCCGTGGACCGTGCTTTCGATGTCTGAGTACGCGATGGAGGTCGTGACCGGTCCCGGCACGCTGGCGCAGATTCAGCACACACTCGAGTTGGCGTGGTCGGAGGAGGACGTCTCCGAGTACACCAGGATGTGCGTCGAACTCGCGGTCAGCGAGATTGGTACGAACATCATCGCGTACTCAGGCGACGGGCAGCCGGTGCGATTGCACATGGTGGTGGACGTGCGACCCGACAGAATTGCCGTGGCGCTCACCGACGATGGTCATCCTGCGCCGATCGACCTGGCTCGGATGAGCATGCCCGATGAGACCTCGGAGCGGGGCCGCGGACTGGCCCTCGCGCACCGCGTACTTGACGAGCTGTCGTACGGGCGCGATCAGCGTGGCAATCACTGGACCCTAGTGCGACGGCGGTCTGAATGAGCGCGACCGGACTGGCCAATTCCGTGCCGCTGACGGGTGAAGACCCGTGATTGGCGCCACTGGTTCGCCGTGCTAGGCGCCGACGTCGTCGATGATGTCGCCCGCTAGTGCGGACCACGTTCAGGATGCCGATCGTTACCAGATAGCTTTTCGTGCGCCCGGTCCGAGGAGGCGCAGGACGGGAAATCATGCCCCACGCTCCAGATGGCGCCGACCCGGTGAGCACCCTCGCTGCCTCAGATGCCGATTCGGTCACCGGCGGCACAGCGACCGCAACGCACGCCGGCGTCGCGAACCCACGTAGGCGCATTGGTTCGCGCCTACCTGTGCAGGGTTGGTTGATGGTCGTGTTGAGCGCGATGGGTGTGGTTGTCATCGGCGGTTCCGTGGCCATTGCCATGCTGATTCGCAGCACCGAAACTGCCACTAGCCAGCTGACGGGCACCATTGAGCCAGCACGTGCCGCAGCGTTTCAGTTGCAAGCGGCAGTGCGCGACCAAGAAACCGGCTTGCGTGGTTACGTCATCGCTGCGGACCCGCAGTTCCTCGAGCCCTACTACAGCGGCCAACAGGTAGAGCAGGCCGTCGTCGCTGGGCTGCGCACACGCTTGAGTGGTCACGACGATCTACTGGCTGATCTCAGCGCGATCGAAACGGCTGTAGGGCAATGGCGCACCAGCTACGCCCAACCGCTGATCGCAACCGTTTCGCCCGGGCAGCCCCATCCACTCAGCAGCGTCGAGGCTGAGCTAGGCAAGGCGCGATTCGATCGTCTGCGGGCTCTGTTCGACAGACAAAATGCAGACATCGAGTCGGCGTGGGCTCACGCCGATGCTGACTTGCGGCAGGCTCAGACGTGGCTCAACCGGGTGCTGGTGGGCGTGTTTCTAGCGGTCGTGGGCACTGGGCTGGTGGTGACTGACTTCGTGCGCCGTGCGGTCACCGGGCCGGTGGCCGCTGTAGCGGCGGCGTGCCGACGGATCGCCGAGGGCGATTTCGCCGCCACGATCCCGGTTGATGGGCCCAGCGACATTCGTGGCATTGCGATGGATGCCGACTACATGCGGCGGCGCATCGTCGACGAGCTGGTGACGACGCAAGCGGCACGCGCCGAGCTCTATGAGAGCGAGGAATTGTTCCGGACGAGCTTCAACTCGTCGGTCGCTGGCAAGCTGATGGTGATCCGCAGCTGCACCGAGTGGATTGTCCAGCGCGCCAACCCGTCGGCGCGGGACCTGCTGTCTGGGCTGCGAGAGGGAATCACGAACCTCGATTCGTTGCTCGGTCCCGAAGCCTCTGCCAGACTCTCGGCGGTCGCCGATTCCTTGGTCGAAGGCGACGGGGCTGAGGGCAACGGTAACGCGCGTCTGACGCTGAAGCTGCCCGATCGCCGCAGGCTCAGTTTGAGCATTGCCATCATCGGCGAGCGGCCCGACGGAACCCTGTTCACGTTGCACTTCCACGACGTCACCGAATCAGAACGGCTCCGTCGCCTCGAGCACGAGGAATTGAACCGGGCTGCAGCGGTCCAACGCGCTTTGGTACCAGACCTTCTGCCGTCGACGCCCGGGTGGACGTTCGGCACCTTCACCAGCCCAGCCAGACAAGTCGGAGGGGACTTCTACGACGTGCGGGTACGCGAACCTGCCATCGCGCTTTGCCTCGGCGACGTCATGGGTAAGGGCATGGACGCGGGGATGCTCGCCGCCGCGACGCGCACCGCGCTGCGCTCCCACGATCCCGCGATGGCCCCATCAGATGTCGTCACTCGTACTGCGGGCATCCTCGACGGCGATCTGCGGCGCATCAGCGCATTCGTCACGCTCGCCTATGTCGTGGTCGACATGGACTCCGGCGACTTCCGATTCACCGACGCGGGGCACGGCCTGCATTTCGTGGTCCGCGCTGGTTTGGGTCGAGTCGAACGGTTGCAGTCCAACGACATGCCGATAGGACTGGGCGACGAGTGGCGGGAAATTTCCGACCGCCTGGCCCCGGGGGACACGATCGTTCTCGTCAGTGATGGAGTCCTCGACCTATGGGGCGGCTCATTGGAGGGACTCGAAGACGCGATCTCGCAATGCGCCAAACGCGATGGGATCCTCCTGCAGGAGGTCGTGGACTCCCTGTGCGCGAATGCGGGCGAGTCACCCGAAGGGGACGACGTCACCGCGGTAGCCCTGCGCCGTAACGGGTAAGCGGTGCATGGCACGACCGCACACGGGGATGGCATCCCAGGCATCGCGATCTTCCGGCAGTGACGAAGATGGAACCGGCCGGGTGAGAATTGAATCCCGGGCAGCACGTACGGTCGGCACGGGCCCACGGTGAGCCGGGCAGAGCACGGGCGGAGGATGGCGTGGTTGATCCTCGGGAACTGAGGATGGGGACCGGCGCCGGCCGATGGGTGCTGCTCGCCACCGTGCTCGGGTCGGGGATCGTGATGATCGACGGCACCGTGGTGAACGTGGCGCTACCCCGCATCGGGCATGACCTGGGTGCGGGTTTCGCGGGCCTGCAATGGATCGTCAACGCCTACACGCTCACGCTTGCGGCGTTCGTCCTGCTCGGAGGTTCGCTCGGGGACCACTTCGGCCGCCGGCGGGTGTTCCTGATCGGGGTCGTCTGGTTCGCCGCCGCCTCGGCCGCGTGCGGCCTCGCGCCGAACGTCGAACTGCTGATTGCCGCGCGCGCGTTGCAGGGCGTGGGCGGGGCGCTGCTCACCCCGGGCAGCCTCGCGTTGATCTCGGCGTCGTTCCGCGGTGCTGATCGGGCGGCCGCGATCGGCGCGTGGTCGGGGCTCGGCGGGTTGGCCGGTGCCATCGGACCCTTCCTGGGCGGCTTCCTGGTCGAGTTGAGTTGGCGGGCAGTGTTTCTCATCAACCTTCCGCTGGCCGCCGTGGTCGTGGTGGTGACGGTGCTGCGAGTGCCCGAGAGTCGCGACGCCGACTCCCCGCCAGGCCTGGACGTCAGCGGCGCGGTGCTTGCCGCGTTGGGGCTCGGCGCACTGACGTTTGGGCTGACGAGATTCGGTAACGGCGGCTCACCCTCGATCGTCTTGGTGGCGGTCGGGGTCGGAGTGCTGGCGCTGGCGGCGTTCGTCGTGGTGGAGCGGCGGTCGGCGCATCCGCTGGTGCCGCTATCGCTGTTCGGTGACAACGTGTTTCGCGTCGCCAATGCCGTGACGTTCCTGAGCTACGGCGCGCTGGGAGTGGTGTTCCTGGTGTTGGTGCTGCAATTGCAGACCGTCGCCGGCTTCAGCCCCGTGGCGGCCGGTGCGGCCCTGCTGCCCGTGACCGCCATCCTGCTGGTGTTCTCCTCGCGGGCCGGCGCCTTGTCCGGTCGGATCGGGCCGCGCCAGCCGATGTCCCTCGGTCTGCTGCTCGCGGCCGCAGGCCTGCTCTTGATGCTGCGCATCGGCGCAGCTGCCTCCTGGTGGACCGACGTGCTTCCCGCAGCGGCGGTCTTCGGTGCCGGCTTGGCCCTCGTGGTCGCACCGCTGACCTCTGCCGTCCTCGACTCCGCACCCGACCAGCTGCCCGGTGCGGCCTCGGGAGTCAACAATGCCGTCGCTCGATCCGGGGGACTGCTGGCCGTGGCCCTGATCCCGGGCCTGGCCGGCCTCGGCGGCACCGACTACGGCGACCCGGCGGCGTTCGACGCCGGGTTCCACACGACCATCGTGATCGCCGCAAGCCTGTTGCTGGGCGCCGCCGTGCTGACGGCCGTCGGGATCCGCTCTCAGCCGGGCTCTGGAGCCACGAGTGACCGCATCCACGTCGAGGAGCGCTCGTGCTGTCCGGTCACCGGGCCGCCGCCGCACCCCACGTAGGCCCGGGCCCGAAACCCTCCGCG
This sequence comes from Mycobacterium sp., assembly GCA_023264755.1. Lineage (GTDB taxonomy): Bacteria > Actinomycetota > Actinomycetes > Mycobacteriales > Mycobacteriaceae > Mycobacterium. The sequence continues at coordinate 16,829 of JAHFVB010000025.1, forward strand.
CCCATCGGCGTCGTGGCCGGCGACGGCTCGAAAGTCATTGCGGGTAGCCCAGACTCCAACCGCGGTAGACCCAGTTGCGGCCCAGGTTGGGGCTGTGCAGTATCTGGATGTTGTGTCCGTCGCCGTAGCCCGGTGCGAGTCCTTGGACGCCGCCGGAGAGATAGGTGCCGTCTCCGCGGGCGATGTCGATGTGGGGGCCGTCGGAGCCCTTGCTGAAGACCAATCCGCCGCGTGGGGGATTCATGTCGGTGTGGATCTGACCTTGTCCGAGCAGGGTTTGGTACATGGTCTCGGCGGCGCCGTCCCAGCCCCACCGAGCTTGGGGCACGCCATAGGCGTAGGCCACGAAGGCCTCACATCCGTATGGGCCGAACTGATCTGACCCGAGCACGCTTTCCGCCTTGGCGATGGCAGCCTCGGCGCCGGGGATCGTCGACGGGGGCTCGGACGCGGGCTCGGCCGAGGCGCTCGGCGCCAAGAGCAGCGCCGCGGCCAACGCGGTGGCGGACAGCATCAGGCAGATTCGGGGGGTCAACGCGAGTGGCTCCGGTTCCTGGCGGGGCTGGCAGGCTCGAGGGTGGCGGCGTCCGTCGACCAGCCGGCGCAATCGGGCCCCGGCGATGTCGCGGATGCTGCCTTCGGTAAAGTCCGTGGCCCTTTGTTCACGTGTTGTTCAGATGCACATCGTGCGGTACGCGAGGGCGTTGGGCAACCGGGGCAGCGACTCGCAGCCGATTGCGGCGCCCGGGGGTGTCCGGCCCAACCCGACCAGCCCGCATGTGATCGCTAGTGCAACGCCTGGGCGTATCGAGCGGAGTCGGTGACGGTGGCTT
>JAHFVB010000026.1 GCA_023264755.1 Mycobacterium sp.
CTGGCCGCCACCGCGGCGGTGTACCTATGGGCGGTCCTCGGCGACCGACCCGACGACGTCGTCCGCTCGATCACCTTCGCCACGCTCGTCGTGGGAAACCTGGCGCTGATCCTGGTGAATCGGTCGTGGCGGCTGCCGGTGTGGCGGACCTTCCAGCAGCGTCACAATCCGACGCTGAAATGGATTCTGGGCGGGGCCGCGCTACTTCTCGTCGCCGTTCTGTCCGTTCCAGGATTGCGCCATGCGTTCAACTTCGGCCCCCTCAGCCTCACCCAGTGGGGTGCGGCGATCGTGGCCGGGATGGCCGGCGTCGGCTGGTTCGAGATCTACAAAGTGGTCACCGCGCATCGCCACGAGCAAGCGCGGGACAACCAGGACAGCCCATCGTGACCGGCAAGGGGATCTCGGTCGGACTTCAGCTGGGCACTCAACCCCCGCTCGGCGCCACCCGCGCGTTCGTGCTCGGGGCGCGGGCGATGCGGCTGGACTCGGTGATGGTCATCGACCACTTCCAGAATGTCTTCCCCAGCGCGATCTGGAACGAGGAGCTGACCTGGCTCGCAGGGCAACGCCCGACACCTCACGAATTCTTCGACTACCAAGTGTTGCTCGGCTACCTCGCATCGCGGGTGGGGCGACTGCGGCTGGGCGTCGGGGTGACCGAGCCAATCCGGCGTCACCCGGTACTGATCGCGCAAGCGATGATGACGCTGTCGCACCTCACCAAGAGCGCGCCGATCCTCGGTATCGGGGCCGGAGAGCGGATGAACATCGACTCATACGGTCTGGACGCCTCCAGCGCGGTCACCCGCCTGGAGGAGGCACTTCAGCTCATTCGACTGTGTCTGACGTCGAATGAACCGATCACCTTCTCCGGCAGGCATTTCCGGCTGGAGCGCGCACGTATGGAGCTCAAACCCGCGCGAGGCAAGACACCACAGCTCTGGGTCGCCGGGCACGGTCCCCGCATGCTCGGGTTGACCGGACGCTACGGGGACGGGTGGTATCCCACCGCCGTGGTGTCGCCGCACGAGTACGCGACCAAGCTCGCGACGGTACGAGCCGCGGCACGCGACGCCGGGCGCGACCCCGCTGCGATCACGCCCGCGCTGCATCGCTTCGCGGTGATCGCCCGCACCGAGCAGGAGGCTCGGGCCATGCTCGAAACGAAGGTCATCCGCTCGCTGGGCCTCATGGCGCCGGCCGAGGTGTGGCGCCAAGCCGGCGCCGTGCACCCATTCGGTGAACACTTCAACGCACTCGTCGATTTCGTGCCCGATCGGTACGACCGTCGGACCGTGGACGAGGCCATCGCCGCAGTGCCGGCCGCCCTCGTGGCCGAGGGACCCCTGCTCTGGGGAACTCCCCCACAGGTGGCAGCCAAGCTGCGGGCCTTCGGCGATTCGGGGCTACGCCACGTAGTCCTCGCGCCCGTATCAGGCCTGGTGTCCAAACACGCTGCTCTGTACGGGCTTTGGGCCACCGGACGGATCGCACGCTCATTGCGCGAGACTGCGTCAGCACCGCCACGGGGCGGCTAGCACATGTCTCCCTGGTGGCCTTCGGCGTGGTCGATGCCGGCAAGTCCCACCTGCGTGTAGAGCTCGATGCCGGGATCGTCCGCTACGACGGCGCGATGCACGCCGATCAGCGAGTCACGTCGGAGAATCGCCCTGCGAAGGCACGCAGCGGCAGGTCGGCGCTCGTGATGCATCCTGGTGGCGCCTCGACGACCGAGCGAATGGCGTTGAGTGCCGGCATTCCCGTTACGGTCATGCCCACCGATGCGAATGCCTCGGGGGAGGCGAAGTCTGTTCCGGGCCGCGGCAGGATCAGATGCTTGCTGTAGATGACCGGGTCGGCGTCGATCTTGGTGATGTAGCAGCCCTTGACCTCGATGCGCGGTTCGGTCTTCGGGCTCATCGCCAGCTCGATGATCGACTCGATCCGAGGCACCCCGGCCACCTCCCCGATGTACCGGAGCCGACAGGCGCCCAAGGTTCCCTTGCCCAGGAAGTACCAGCCGAGGTCGATGTCCTCGGTGCAAGCGCCGAGTTCGTACGCAAATGTCGGCGGACCGTCGAGCTCGACACCGAAGCAGTCGGCGAGCAGGTAGACGCCGTCTGCATAGACCCGGGTTCCGATCTCCAACATCTTTGGGAGGTCTGGGTCCTCGACCGGCCGCGCGAACCCGCAGTTGTCCCAAGAGCCAACTGAATGGTGACATGACGCGTCGGCTGACTCAGTGACGCTGACCTTTCGGATCTCGGCGACGTCACAGCTGTGGATGACCCCGAGGATGTGGCACAAGCCAGGGTTCATACCCGTTCCGTAGAACGTCGCCCCTCCCCGAATGCATGCTTCTTCGAGCACCTCGCTAGGCAACTTGCCGGACGGATGCGGATAGTTCTGATCGCGGTGATGGCCGGTGATCCAGTCAGCAGTCGTGACGATGTTGATGCCGGCTTCCAGTACCCGCTCGTAGAGTTCGAAATCAGGGAACACCCCGTGGAACGTAAGGACATCGGGTTGGGCGGCGATGATCTCCTCGATGGTCCCGGTGGCCTTCACTCCGATCGGCGGAAGTCCGACGAGCTCGCCCGCGTCACGCCCAATCTTGGCGGGCGTATAGCAATGGAGACCCACGAGCTCCAGCTCGGGGTGGCGTTCAATACGGCCGATCAGCTCAGTGCCTAGATTGCCGGTAGCGACCTGAAAAACCCTGAGTGGGGCCTGCTTTGGACTGGTCTTCATCTCGCTGGACACTCCTGATCACCTAGGCAGCGACGAGCCGAGTAGGTGATGGAGACTCGTCGGCGTCGATCGTCAGAACTTGTCCCCGCATGATCGCGCGCGGCCCGACCTCGTCGAGAGAATCGTTTCACTCAGCGGGACTGCCATGTCCAGGACGCGGTCTCGATCGACATTTCGTCGAACTGCCAACACCGCCCCGGAGCCTCATCGGATTTCAGTGGCTTTGGGGGGCAATCGAACTCCGCCGACCCTGCCATTCGGGAAACAATCGATCCGAGACTCTTCGTGCAGCCACGGCCACCACGGGGCCAAGCGCTTCGAGTTGCATCGTCCGCCGCGATGCCACCGATATCGCCGCCACCGCTCCATGCGGTCCAAGCACGGGAGCAGCCAGCGAACTGATTCCCATTTCACATCGCTCTGCATATGAGTACGCGAGCCCCCTCCCCCGCCGCACCCGATCCAGCCGACGATGAAGTTGTTCCATCCCCGCACCATTACTGGTGACCAATCTGCGGTCGGCGGCGTAGCGCCGATCGACTTCCTCCGGGGCCAGGCTCGCCAATAGGGCGCGACCGCTCACCGTGCCCTCGGCACAGAGCCGAGCTCCGACGCGCGATGGCACGCTGTGCGTCACCGTACCGCCGACCTTGTCCAGGTAGAGGACGTAGCTGGATTCGAGCACCCCAAGGTGACAAACCGCCCCGGTCTTCAGGTTCAGCTCGGTCAGCAGTTCTGAGGCGGCGGCTCGGACGTCGAGGTAGTCCACAGCGCACCCGTGCAACTGTTGAAGTCGACTGCCCAGCTGGTAGCCGCCCGACCCGTGGTCGAGCCAACCGAGGTCTACCAGTCGGCGGAGGATTCTGAATGCCGTTGAGCGCGGTAATCCGGTGCATTCGGTGACGTCTTCAAGGCGAGCGGACTGGCGATGAGGACCGAACACGTCCATCACGAGCGTCACGCGCTCCACGACACCAGATCTGGGCGACGCGTCCCCGCGAGGCTCATATGGGCGGGTTTCTGAAAGCAACGTCATCGGGTGGCCCTCCTACCTTCCACAGCAAGCGTCGGACTACTTCTCCAGGCCGGCTCAGAACGCATTCGAGCTTGACTTGGTCGCCGTGCGCACCGGCTCAACGGTGTCCTGCCCGTGGCACTCACCATGAAACTCCCCATGATTCCGAAGTTAGGTGGCTACTAGGGATGAGAGCGGTCCAAACTGGCCGAGTTTGTCCGACAACCTGCCTAGGTAGGTTCGGACTTCTTCGGTCGGACGGTGCGGTAGTCCGTAGACGACCTCGGACACTCCGAGTTCGGCCCACCGTGAGAGGCGAACCCCGTCCGGCTTCTGCATGTCGAGTACCACGATCCGAGGCTCACCAGACCGTCCCGCGGCGCACCACGCGGTCTGCAACGACAGCACCTGTTCGGCGATGTCGGTGTCTTGCGGCGTCGACATCCAGCCGTCTGCGTTCTTCGCGATCCACTTGAAGTTCTTGTCGTTGCCGCTGGCACCGATCAGCACGGGAAGGCAAGACTGGGCGGGCTTGGGCCACGCCCAGCTGGTGCCGTACTCGACGAAATCACCGGTGTAGGCGGCCTCGTCGTCGGTCCACAAGCAGCGCATCGCCTCGATGTACTCGCGGAGCATGGTGCGGCGTCGACCTGGCGGAACATTGTGGTCTACGAGTTCATCGAGATTCCAACCGAAGCCCGCGCAGACTTCCACCCGTCCGCCGGAAAGGTGGTCCAACGTCGCGATCGTCTTGGCTAGCGAGATGGGGTCGTGTTGAACCGGAAGGCAAACCGCTGTCGAGAGCCGGATGGTGCTCGTGACGGCGGCTGCAGTGGCGAGACTGACCCATGGGTCCAATGTCCGTAGGTAGCGGTCGTCGGGCAGGCTGGCGTCGCCGGTCGCCGGATGCACCGCCTCGCGCTTGACCGGCATGTGGCTGTGCTCGGGTACGTAGAACGTGGTGAACCCGTTCTTCTCCGCAGCCGCAGCGGCGTCCGCCGGCGTGATTCCCCTGTCATCCGTGAACAGGACGATGCCGAAGTCCATCGAGCTCTTCTCCCTCGCTTAAATCGAATTCCGTTGCGACGTGGTTCGATAGCCTCGAATCTGGCCGAAATCGGACCGGGCGGTCGGCACGTCTCGCGGGTGGGAAGATGGGCGCAGCGGTGAAGTCACGGTCGCACCTACCCGAGACCTTCTGCACCATGGGCAAGATCCGAGCCGAGGATGAGCGCGACGGCTTTGTCCAACTGGTCCGCTACGTGGTGGTATCCGCCGGCTGCGGAACGCGCGTGCATCATGCCTCCGGAGAACAGCATGTGCAATGTCGACGTCACGTCCGGCGAGTAACCCGGGCCCAGTGACTCCGAGATCCGTCGGCTGATTTCAGCTGCAATCTGGAGGCGCGCTTCGTTGACGACGGGCTCATCGGCCATGAGCGCGATCGTGCAGGCATCCGCAAGATGGGGCCGGTCCGCCACCAGCAGTGCCAGTTCGCGAATCTGCGCACTGACCCGCGCCTCGACGCTGTGGTTGACGTCGGTGAACACCGCTGCGTTACGCAGCAGTCGCAGGTACGCCTCGGCGATCAGCGCATCCTTCGAGGGAAAGTACGTGTACGCGGTCGTCGGAGAAACCGCCGCCCTGGCGGCGACCGACCGGACGCTGAGTTCGCCATACGGCGACCGGCTTAGTTCTTCCACCGCCGAATCGATGAGCTTTCGAACACTCCGCTCGGACCGGACGTTTCTCCGTCGCGGCGCGCCGTCAGTCGCGCTTTGCTTTGGCACCTTTCCGGACACGTGTTCAGATTAGACCATCCGCTCGGCTGCTCGCAACTATCAACGTTATTTTGTTGTCTACATTGATATTTCCCTGTGTATTTGACGCGCCAAGCGGGCCGCTCCACCTGCCATACTCAGACTGCTAGCACAGAATCTGAACTATGTTTCAGGTACCTCCTAGTCCCTCGCCACCGATACGCGAGCTCTCACGGACGAGCATCGCACCCCGTTGGCCTGCCGAAATACGGCCAGCACCGCTCGGAGACCGTTATGGTGGCTCGATGGTCTCCGCCCATCGACACAGCGGCCCGGACCTCTTCAATCCGGCCGCCGACGATGAGCACGGCACGACGCGACACAGGGCGGTGGCCAACTGAGTGCCGCTCAGGAGCGGGTAATCGATGCAGCAGCCGAGCTGTTCGCCCGCCGCGGATTCGCGGGCACGTCGATGCAGGACATCGCCGATGCCCTGGGTATCCGTAAACCGAGTCTTTACAAGCATTTCGACGGGAAGGACGAGCTCTACGGGGCAGTGTTGGAACGGATCCTGGTGCCCTACGCGCAAGCGATTGATGGAGCGCTCGAAAGCACGGAACCGGATCTCGCCGGCATGGAACTGCCAACGACCACGATCCGTGCACTTCACGAGGAGCCCAGAGCAGCTCGGCTGCTATTGCAGGAGCTAGTTCAGGTCGATCGACCGTTGCATCCGCGTATTGACGAATGGCTGGGGCTGCTATTCGGCAAGGCCGATGACCTCCTTGCTTTGACACCCCACCAAGTGGACCGCAGCGCCCTCGAGGAGCGGCTCATCCTGCTCGCGTCGGTCAGCGTCGTCCTGGGCTTCATCATGACGGAACCTCTGTTGCCAAGCGGCCCCGTCGCTCGCGATGAGCTCTTGGCGTTCGAGAGCAAGATAGTGGCGACATTGCTCGTGTCGCTCCGCGGAACACCACCGAGCATTGCGGCGGCCCAGGAACGGGCGCAGGGCAACGAGGCCAGGAAGTGACGCGGTCCCGAAACCTACCGCTAGGTCGAAGCTTCGACGGGCCGCCACCGTCGGCTTCTCACTGCCTCCAACGCTTCGGCGACGTACTGCGACAGTGGCCTTTCGTCGGATACGGGGTGACGCAGCCAACGCTGAAAGCCGTAGTTGCCCGCAGCTAGGGCCAGGTGCACGAGTAGCCCTGGGCGGCCATCCAGCTCCGGGTCGACTCCCATTCTCGCTGCTATCAGTTCAACGATGCCGTCCATGTCTTCAACCGGCGTCAAACCCACTTTCGCCAGCTGATCCGGAGCGTTCAGAATCGCGCGACGCCACGCCTTCACGTCAAACTCGTCCACCGTCTGCGTCAGCTTCAGAAGTGACTTCGTTAGCGCAACGTCGGGAGCTTCCGTCGCCGGCCGAGACTCGATGATCGCCATCACCAACGCACCCCGCTCACGCACGGTCGCCAGCAGGAGATCATCCTTGGTCGCAACGTATCGAAAGAACGTCCGCGGCGAAATCCCCGCGGCCATGGCGATCTCGTCGGTGGTCACGTCGTCGAAGCCACGTTCGGCGATGAGCTCGAACGCCGCCCGGTGGATGTCGGCAACGACTCGAGCGCGCTGCCGATCACGCAACGACAGCGTGCTACTCCCAGTAGCCTCGCTTCTCGAGGCCACCTAAACCCGGTTTCGCGTCGGCGTGGACGGTCGCTCGCTCACTGATGCGGAGCGACCTGGCAACCGCCCAACCCGTATCGATCTCATCATTGCATCGAGTCCATTCGGAGGTCGTGTTTCCGTCGGCGCGACCGGAGCGAGCGCGTCGGTCAAGACGACGTTACCGCAGGCACTGCCAATGTGGCAGAAGGCATGCAAGGGCACGAACTACCGCCCCGCACCGATCGGTGGTGTCGGGTCGTACTCGACCCGGACGGCGTCGGGTCCACGAACACTGGCGCCCCAGAATCGCGGCTCCTCTACCAGGCGCATGTTGGGCAACCGGTCAAGCAATGCATCGAGTGCTGCGCGCATTTCTGCACGGGCGAGATGCGCTCCCAGACAGAAGTGTTCACCGAACGTGAAGGCGATGTGCTTGTTCGGCTGCCGATCGACGATCCAACGATCCGGATGGTCGAACCTCCGGGGGTCCCGATTGGCTGCGATGATGCCAAGCATGGTCATCGAGCCAGCCGGGATGGTTGTTCCACGGAGCTCGACGTCGCGGGTGACGATGCGGGGCAACAACGACACGGGCGGCGTCCACCTCAGCGTTTCCTCCACTGCCCAATAGCGCAGGTCCGGATTGGCGATCAACTTGTCAGCCGCTCCGGGCGTACCGAGCACCGCGGCCATCATGCTGCCGATCCCGAGCCAGGTGGTGTCGGCTCCGGCCGGGAACAGCAACAGCATGAAGCTCATGATCTGCTCGTTCGTCAACGACTCGCCATCGACGTCGCCGTTGGCCAGAAGTGACAGTATGTCGTCGCCTGGGTCGGTGCGGCGCTCGTCGATGATCGGCGTCAAGTACTCCCGAAAGTCGTGCGCAGCTCGCTTCTTCGTATCGGGATCGTGGCCAAGAATCAGTTCACTTGCCCACTCGGACATCATTTCCCAATCCCCGATGGGAATCCCCAACAGCCCGCCGATGATCGCGAGCGGGAACTTCTGGCCGAACTCGGCCATGATGTCGGCATGACCCCGCGAACAGAATTCGTCGATGATGCTCGCGGCCTGAGGTTCGAGCAGTGACTCTATGTACTCCCCCGCCCGGCGTTTGGTGAACTGGCGAGCCACCACGTTGCGGTGCAGATCGTGCTCCTTGCCCTCGTAGCCCATCAACGTGGGTCCGAGGACCGGAACGGTCAGCAGGTCTTGGGTCCTGCTCGGAGAGAAGGTGGCCGTGTCCAGACATGCCTTGTGCACGTCATCGTGTCGAGTCAACACGTAGCACGGCATACCGTCGAAGAACCAAGCCGGTGCGACGCCCCCGCGGTCGTCCATCTCGTGCAGTATCTCGATGAAGTTCGGCGTCTCCATCTTCATCGGGTAGACGGAGCCGAACTGGATGTGCGACCACGCGGAGTCGACTTGGAAACTTTGGGTGGTCAGTGCTGGTTCAGAGGACATTTCAGGCTCCTTCTCGACGCTGCGACAACACCTTTGGACTCGAGCCGGTAGTCGGCTGACCGCCGCGCCATCACGTTGATCAGACCCTGCTCATCGCATGCACGGGGTCGCGACGACTAAGGCTAGATTTTGTGGCGGGCTCTGTCAACGTGGCATAGACTGTTACAATTAGCCCGTCTGCATCAGCCGGTGGGCTACGCACCCTCCAGCGAGGGCATCCAGCCGCTGAGTTGGGATCGAATTCTGCTGGTGCGGAGCAGATCTTGCAGCTTCATGAGCGACTAGTGGAGGTAGCAATGCCAATCGCCGACGACATCGCGGTGGTCCGTCCCGGTTTCGACTTCACCGATCCGGACATAATCGTCGACAGGGTTCCGTTGGCCGAGCTGGCGTACCTGCGCCGAACGGCGCCGGTCTGGTGGACTACTCAACGCGATTGCGTCTTCGACGATGCCGACTACTGGGTGGTGTCGCGCTATGCCGACATCAAGGAGATCTCGCGCAACGGTCAACTGTGGTCCGTGAACCAGTACGGGGCACCAATGCGACTACCCGGCAACACCACACCTGAACAGCTCGAGCTAACCAAGGCGCTCCTCATCAATCATGACGCCCCGGCGCACACTCGCCTGCGAAAGTTGATCTCGCCCCTCTTCACACCCCGCGCAGTGAGCCGCCTCGAGGACGCGCTGGCCAAGGCAGCACGCGACATCGTCGCCGAGGCCGCGACCAAGGACGCTGGCGACTTCGTCGAAGACATCGCCGCGAATCTGCCGTTGCTGGCCATCGCCAACCTCATCGGCGTTCCAGAAGAAGATCGAGCACAGCTCTTCGATTGGTCGAACACGGTCATGAACACCGATGACCCAGACTTCGAGGGCGACGCCGCGGCAGCCAACGCTGCGCTGATGGGCTACGCCTACAACATGGCCGACGAGCGTCGCAGGAACCCCACTGACGACATCGTGAGCCGACTGATCAACTCGACCATCGATGGTGAGCAGATCGGTGACGTCGAGTTCGCGTTCTTCGTGATCTTGCTGATCGTCGCTGGAAATGAGACGACCCGAAACGCGATATCACATGGTATGAACGCCTTTCTAGACACTCCCGAGCAGTGGGAGCTCTTCAAACGCGATCGGCCCGCTACGGCGGTCGACGAAATCCTCCGTTGGTCGACTCCAATCCACTGCTTTCAGCGCACGGCACTTCAAGACACCGAAGTCGGCGGCGTATCCATAAAGGAAGGTCAGCGGGTCGGCCTGTTCTACAGCTCGGCCAACTTCGACGAGACGGTCTTCGACGTACCGTACGAATTCAATGTGATGCGCAACCCGAATCCGCATCTGAGTTTCGGCGGTCACGGCGCCCACTACTGCATCGGGGCGAACCTCGCGCGCATGGAAATCGGCCTGATCTTCCACGAGCTGGCCAACCAGCTCCCCGACATCCACAAACTCGCTGAGCCGCAACGCCTTCGGTCGGGCTGGATCAACGGGATCAAAGAACTCCAAGTCAGCTACCACTGACCCCCGCAACCCCGACGCAGCCTCATCGCCAATGCGACTGGAGCGGTGAGGCTGGACGCCGACACTGGGCAAGTCGCCGTCACCGACAAGCTTGGAAACTGCCAGCCAGGGAGCTCGGCCGCAGAGGATCGTCAGTCCCCCAGCCGAGTTCGCTGCCCTAGGGCTGGTATCCGTACGGCAGCAAGATGCTCTTGACCTCACAGTAGGCCTCGATGCCCTCCGGGCCGTTCTCGCGACCGATTCCCGAGTCCTTGTAGCCGCCGAACGGCGATCCGGGATCGAATGCGTACATGTTCACGGCGTAGGTCCCGGTGCGGATCTTCTTCGCAATCTCCAGCGCCTTTGGGATGTCTGTCGTGTAGACGCTACCGGCGAGCCCGTAGGACGAATCGTTGGCCAACCGGACTGCGTCGTCCTCGGTGTCGTACGGAATCACCGCCAGAACGGGCCCGAAGATCTCCTCCTGAGCAATCGTCATCGAGTTGTCGACGTCGGCGAACACCGCTGGGTGCATGAACCAACCGCCGTCGAATCCGCTCGGTCGGCCTCCGCCGGTGACCAATCGCGCGCCCTCTTCGATGCCTCTCCTCACGTAACCCTCGACGCGCTCGAGCTGCTTCTTGGAAATCAGCGGGCCTATCTGAGCGGCTTCGTCGTCGGGCAACCCGAGCGGCATTGCGCGCACGGCGGCGCTGACCTTCTCGACCACTTCGTCGTAGCGCGACCGGGGCGCAAGAATCCGGGACTGGCCCACGCACGCCTGACCGCAGTTCATCAAACCCGAGAACACCAGCATCGGAAGGGTGGAGTCCAGCTCCGCATCCTCGAGGATGATGGCCGCTGACTTCCCGCCCAGCTCGAGCGTGCACTGCTTCAATCGCTCGGCGGCGATCTTGGCTATTTCCTTGCCCACGACGGAAGAACCGGTGAAGGTGAACTTGTCTACGCGGTGGTCGGCGGTAAGTGCCCGACCGGTGTCCGCGCCACCAGGCACTATTGATAGAACGCCCTCCGGCAGTCCCGCCTCGGCGAACATGTCGGCCAACGCGAATACGGACAGCGGTGTCTCGGCGGCGGGCTTGAGCACTAGCGTGCAGCCTGCCAATAGCGCGGCGCCGAGTTTGTTCACCGCGAGGAACAGCGGCACATTCCACGCCGTGATCGCACCCACGACACCGACCGGCTCGCGAACCACCATGGTCTGGCCGTAGCTGCCATCGCGGAACTCCTCCCACCTGACGGCATCCGCGGCACCGGCGTAGTAGTTCAACGCGGTGATTGCCGAGCCGTACTGCATCATGTCCACGATGAGTATCGGCTGACCGGTCTCCGCCGCCAGCAGGAACTTCAGCTCATCGGCGTGCTCCGTCATGATCGCCACGGCGCGAGCGATGACCTGCGCACGCTCTGCAGGAGCCAGGTGTGGCCACGGTCCATCATCGAAGGCCCTGCGGGCCGCCGCACAAGCCGCCTCGACATCCGCCGCGGCCGCTAGCGGCACCCTGCCGACCAGCTTTCCCGTTGCGGGAGAGCGCACTTCGATGACCTCCGAAGTGGCCGGCTCGACCCACGCACCGCCGATGAACAGCTTGTCCCACTCGGTCTTGACCACGCTGTTCACGCTAGCCATCACCAATCCTGTTCGGTATACCGAATAACGCCACGAATGTTACTGCCGTTCAACATGTCTCGATAACCATCGTTGACCTGGTCCAGGCTGTACACCTTCGTGATCATGTCATCGATGTTCAGCTTTCCAAGTTTGTACATCGACAGAAGCAGCGGAATGTCGTATTGCGGATTGCCGCCACCGAAAATCGTTCCCTGAAGGTTCTTTTGCAGCAGCGTGAGCATCGACAGATTCAGCGTCGTCTCGTTGGCGGCGAGACTGCCCATGGCGGTGAGGACACAAGTCCCGCCCTTGCCGGTGATTCCCAGCCACCTGTCCACATCGCGACCATCGACTTCACCCACCGTGACGATCACCTTGCCGCACATCCGCCCAAGTGTGACTTCCGCGGCAGCGGCGGTCGCAGCTTCAATGGTGTCATAGGCATGGGTCGCGCCGAACTTCAGCGCCGCCTTGCGCTTCGACTCCACCGGATCTACGGCGATTACGTAGCGCGCACCCGAATGACCGCACCCTGAAGCGCCGAGATGCCGACCCCACCGAGTCCGATGATGGCCACGTCATCGCCCGGCCTGACTTGGGCGGCCTTCGTCGCGGACCCGTACCCCGTCGTCACCCCACAACCGACGAGACAGGCAACGTCGAAGGGAATCGAAGGATCGATCTTCACCACCGAGGTCTCGTGCACGACCATGTGGGGAGCGAACGTCCCCAGTCTGCACATCGGATAGACGTCGCGTCCCTTCGCCGTGACGCGGAACGTTCCATCTGACACCGACGCGCCCATGAGTGAGCCCGCTCCCATGTCGCAGAGGTTTCGTAGGCCGGCCTGGCACGCGGGGCACTTTCCACACGACGGTACGAAAGACAGCACGACGTGGTCGCCGATGGCCAAATCCTCGACGCCGTCGCCCGTTTCGGTGATCACGCCCGCGCCCTCATGGCCGCCCAGCACCGGAAAGCCCGCCATCGGAATTCCGCCGGTGACGAGGTGATAGTCCGAATGGCACATACCGGCGGCTTCCATGCGAATCTGCACTTCGCCGCGGCGTGGTTCGCCGAGCTCGATCTCCTCGACCGTCCATGGCTGGTTGAACTGCCAGATCAAAGCGCCTTTAGTCCGCAACTTGATACCTTTCTCGGGTTCGGTGTCATCTTCGTCGGCTCGTGGCCGAGGTGAGCTTCCCAGCGCTGATCGAGGACACGGACGCACACAGCTGTACTCACAGCGGGATGAGCGGCGCCTCGGGGCTGACGAGCATCGACGTGACGATGGCGCCACGCGGAGTCTCGGCGACGAACGCAATCGCACGCGCGACGTCCTCCGCACGCAACGTGTAGTGGTGTCTCGCGTGACCCCACGAACTCCAATCCTTCAACATCTCGTGGAGCATGTCGGGCGGCGTGTCTTGACCCATGTTGGTGCTGGTCGGGCCGGGATGGACGATCGAGGCTCGGACTCCGGTTCCTTCGAGTTCCATCTGCAGATTGGCGACCATCGCTACCAACGCGGCCTTGGCTGCGCCGTAGGCTCCAGCATGGGGCCGCTGGCGAAGCGCCACGTCGGAGCCAACGAAGATGAGCTGACCCCGTTGCCGCTCAATCATCTTCGGCAAGATCGCAGTGGCCAAGCGATTCGCTCCAATCAGGTGCACGTCCAGCTGCGATGCGAAGGTGGCGCTGTCGACCTCGTGGATTCGACCGAAAGTCGTATCGCCAGCTCCCGCGACCAGAACTTCGAGGTCGCCGACCATGTCCGACGCGGCCCACAGGCCATCGGCCACGGAAGCCGGATCGGTGACGTCCAACGCGACAGCGAAGGCCTCACCACCGTCGGCTCGAATCAGCTCCACCAGCTCGCTGCACTTCTCCACGCGCCGCGCCGCAAGCACGACCGGGAAGCCTCGAGCCGCCAGTGCGACGGCCGTTGCCGCGCCAATACCCGACGATGCCCCGGCAACGAGCGCGGGCCGACGATCAGGGTGGGGAGTGAACCTTGGCATTAGCCGACCACATCTTCCAATATTGTTGGCTTCGAACCTTTTTCAGATCCGAGGAGGAACGACGCGGAGGCCTGCAACGTACCGGCCACGCGACCGTATCCACCGTCCTCGGAACGCGCGTGCAACATTGCCCCCGAGAACAGCATGTGCAGTGTGGTGGCAACGTCTTCGGTGAAATCATCACCCAGTGCCGCTGCGATTCGACGCGAGACTTCTCGGGCGATCTGCATCCGAACGTGGTCCATGGCCCGGCCGTCGGCCATGAGCGCGACCGTGCACGCGTCGGCAAAGTGCGCCTTGTCTACGATCAGCAGCGCCAATTCCCGTAACTGCATGCTCACCCGGCATTGGACGGAGTCGTTCACGTCGGCGAACTCGGCCGTGTGCCTCATCAGGTCCAGGTATGCCTCGGCAATGAGCGCGTCCTTCGAGCCGAAGTACGTATAGGCGGTCGTGGTGGACACCGCGGCGCGCGCCGCGACCGCGCGAACCGTCAAGTCGTTGTATGTCGAAACGGCCAACTCGTCCACCGTCGCCTCGATCAGCCGACGCACGCTGCGTTCCGACCGCGGTGTCTTGGGCCGTCGCAACGGTCTCACCGTCAGATCAGGAGACCATTTCCCGGACACTTGTTCAGATTAGCCATCGAGGCCACCGATTGGCAAGAGGTACTTAAACACCTATGCCACAGTGCTCTACATCGTCTCAGTGCCCCCAGACGGCCGGTTCGACGGGTCGACATCTTGATGGCAGCGGCGCACTTCCGAACATCTGTCCAGATCCCATCCCAAAGAGTGGAAGTCCGACCCGGTCAAACTCCGAGGCATCGATAGCGTCGTTCCGTGGTAGTCACCGGCTCGGAAGGAAACCAGATGTCATACCGCTTGGATAGCAAGGTCGCCGTCATAACGGGGGCGGGAAGCGGCATCGGCGCGGCTACCGCGCGCGCGATGGCCCGCGAAGGCGCCGCTGTCGTCGTCGCCGACGTCAATCTTGAATCCGCAGAGACAGTGGCGGCTGAGATCGCCGAGGCCGGCGGTGTAGCGACACCCTTTCGTGTCGACGTAACCGTGGAGGCAGAGGTGGCCAGAATGATCGACGCCGCCGTCGAGAGCCATGGTCGGCTCGACGTCTTGCACAACAACGCCGGCGCTGCACAGGATCTGGTGGACACCGATGTGGTCAGTACGCCCGAATCCGCCTGGGAGATAGCTCATAACGTAGATCTCATGGGTGTGGTCTACGGATGCAGGCACGCAATACCCGTCATGACCAAGACTGGCGGTGGATCCATAATCGTTACTGCGTCGGTCGGTCCCATGTTCGGCCAGACCTCACTGATCGCGTATGCGGCCGCCAAGGCGGGCGCCATCAGTGTGACCAAATACGTTGCCACCAGCCATGGACGCGCTGGCATCCGTTGCAATGCCATCGCGCCTGGGCTGGTGCTGACCCCAGGTGCCGAGGCGGTGTTCCCCAGTCAACGTCTCCTGGATGCCATCTCCCGTCATCAAACGCTGGACGGATTCACTAGGCCAGACGACGTCGCCAACCTCGCCGTGTTTCTGGCCAGCGACGAATCTCGGCGCATCACAGGCCAAACCCTGGTAATCGACGCGGGTGCATCAACGATGGGCTCCGCGGTGCCTGCCATCAACGAGGCCATCCAAGAGCTCATCGGTAGCTTCTCCGACACTTAGCTGACGAACCGCGATGGGCACGCCGGTGGTGCGGCGGCGAGATCTTGACCTCGCCGCCGCGTCCCGTCGGGAATACCGCAAGTCCTAGGACGCCGTCCTGCGGTTCGCAGCGTGGTCGATTCGAGTGATTGCCTATCCGCCGCCGGCCCCGCCCTGCGCTCGACAGGCCAAGTCGGCCGCCCAACGGTAGTCCGCCTTGCCCGCCGGGGACCGTACGATCGCCGGCGTGCGGATGAAGGCCTTCGGCACCTTGTAGCCGGCGAGCTGTGCGCGGCAGCTCGCCGCAAGGTCCTCGTCGGTCACCACCTGACCCGGCCCGACAGCCACCACCGCGACGACCTCGCTGCCCCAGCGCTCGGACGGTCGGCCGACCACCACGACGTCGTAGACGCTGGGATGTGTGGCAAGAGCGCGCTCGACCTCTTCGACGAAGATCTTCTCTCCTCCCGAGTTGATGGTGACGGAATCGCGCCCCAGCAATTCAATTCGCCCATCCGGCAGGCTTACTGCACGATCTCCGGGCACCGACCACCGCACTCCGTCGATCGTCGGGAAGGTCTTCGCCGACTTCTCCGGGTCACCAAGATATCCAAGCGGAACCAGCTCCCGGCGAGCGAGCCAACCTTCGCCCCCGCCGGTGGGTAGGACGCGGTCACGATCGGGTGAGAGCACCGCCGTATCCGGCTGCGGCGTGAAAAGCGACACCGGGTCGGCCAACTCGCCGGCGGCCACCGCATTCATCTGCAACCCGGATTCGGAGGAGCCGACGGCATCGAGCACCGCGATGCCAGGGAGTGCTCGCCTCAACCGCGTGCGAACGGTCGGGGACATCGCCGCTCCTCCGTTGGTGATCACCCCCAGAGCGGGCAGGTCGAACTTCCCGCATTCGAGCTCATCGACCAAAGGCCTGGCCATTGCGTCACCGACCAACGATATGGTCAACACCTTCTCTCGGGCCGCCAGGGCGAGGACCTCGGCTGCCTGTAGTCGATGGACGTTGTCGGGAATCACGATCCTTCCCCCCATCGTGAAGACGTTGAATGCAGTCCACTGAGCCGACCCGTGCATCAGCGGTGGCATCATGAGCACCGACATGTTCCCCGCAGCGACACGCACGTGGTCCGCCAGTTCGTCGTATGACGCGAAGGCAGCGCCGGAACCGAAGGGGCGACCGCCCATCGCCGCTAGGAATATGTCGTGCTGGCGCCATAGGACGCCCTTCGGCAGGCCAGTGGTACCGCCGGTGTAGAGCAGGTAGAGATCATCGCCAATGGGGGTGGGCAGGGAACCTGCCGGCGGCGTAGCGACGACTGATGCGTAATCGACGGCACCGGGCAACAGTTCGTTGCCGGACTCGTCCGCAACCTGAACGAGCATGGTCAGGCTCGGGACTCGTTCGATGATCGTCGCGACTCGGGGCGCGAACTCAGCGTGATAGACGAGTGCCCGCGCGTTGGCGTCATTGAGAAGGTAGATGAGTTCGTCCTCGACGTAGCGGTAGCTTACGTTGAACGGAGCCGAGCGCGACCGGTACGCACCAATCATCGCCTCGACATACTCGTTGCCGTTTCGTAGATAGAGCCCCACGTGATCCTGACCGGATTCGTGGTTGGCCAGGCTATGACGTTCCGTATGACACCCGATGCCCGCACCAACGAGATGGTGCGCGAATCCGTCGATGCGCCGATTCAAGTCACCGTAGGTGTAGCGGCGCTCCCGCCAGGTGAGCGCTTCGGTATCGGGCACCGCGCGTGCCACGGTTGCGAAAACCGTTGATAAATCGAAGTGGACCGGACTGTCGGTCATCAAGACTCCTCGTTTCGGCGCCGGTCGGCGAACCGTCTGAGCGCATTGTTGTTTGCCTCGGCGCCCATCAAGTCGGCGAAGCAGGCCTCTTCTCTCGCGCGCGCGTCAGCGATACTCTCGGCGTATGGCGCCGCCAGCGTGCGCTTGACCGCCAGCAGACTCGGAATGGGGTGCTGGGCAAGCACTTCTGCGTGTCGCGTCGCTTCCGAGCTCAACTCGTCCGGCTCATAGATGCC
>JAHFVB010000629.1 GCA_023264755.1 Mycobacterium sp.
AGGTAGGCGGGCAGCGCGACGTAACCGCCGAAACCGATGACGACATCGGCGGCAACGTCGTCGAGCACCTCGCGCGCTTGCCGGACGGCTTGCCGCACCCGCACCGCCAGGCGCACCAGCTCACCCGACGGCTTGCGCGGCAGTGGAACCGGAGTGATCAACCTCAAGTCGTATCCCCGTTCGGGGACGAGCCTGGTCTCCAGCCCGCGGGCCGTTCCAAGGGCAGTGATCCTGATACCGGGATGCAGGGCCACCAGGGCGTCGGCAACCGCCATCGCCGGCTCGATGTGCCCGGCCGTGCCGCCGCCCGCGAGTACTACGGACAGCCCGCTGTCGGGATCCGGCCTACCGGCCAGGACTTCTCCCGGGTCGCTGCGCTCCAGCCCTCCGGTGTGTGGGTGATTCACCCGTGACGTTGACCTTCCAATGGTCGAGCCCGTGGGCCCGGTTGCCGCTGTTGACGGCCTCCATGATGCCCTGTCCGCCGAACGGACTCGTCGCCCGCATGGGCCGTCCTGCGCTTGGCGACGTCCTTGGAGGGCTTGTGCGCCGGTTCGGACTTGCGCTTCGACCGCGGCTTGGGCTGAGTCTTGGAGGTGGACTTCGAATTGGACGTGGACGTGGACTTCGGATTGGACTTGGAATTGGACTTGGAATTGGACTTCGAATTGGACTCGGACTTGGCCGCCCGGGTACGCAGGCGATCGCGCACCGAATCGAGCCGCGTCGGCACGTAGGGCTCGGGCAGCGGCAGCCGCAGTATCCGCGTGAAGGTGTCGTCTCGGCCCGCCCGCAGCGCGGCCACCGCCTCGGGCTCGTGTCTCGCGGCATTGGTCACGACGCCGAGCACGAGCAGGGTGGTCGCCGTGGAGGTGCCACCGGCCGAAATCAGCGGCAGCTGCAACCCGGTGATCGGGAGCAGGCCGACGACGTAGCCGACGTTGATGAACGCCTGACCCAGAATCCACAACGTGGCACTGGCCGTCAGCAGCCGCAGAAACGGGTCGGCGGAGCGCCGCGCGATCCGCATTCCGGTATAGGCGAACAAGCCGAACAGACACAGCAGACCAGCTGCTCCGATGAAGCCCAGCTCCTCGCCGATGATGGCGAAGATGAAGTCGTTGTGAGCGTTGGGCAGGTAGTTCCACTTCGCCGTGCCCTGGCCCAGCCCGTCGCCGAACAGCCCGCCGTTGGCCAGCGCGTAACGCGCCTGCTTGGCCTGGTAGCCGGAGCCCTGGTCGTCTGCGGTGGGGTTCAGCCACGACTGCACCCGGTCGGAGCGGTAGCCCTCGGACACGGCCAGGACGGCCGCCGCGGCCACGACCGCGCCCAGCGACGTCATGAACACCCGAAGCGGCAGGCCGGCGTACCAGAGCAGGCCCAGCAGGATGATGCCGAGCGACACCGTCTGCCCCAGGTCGGGTTGCAGCACGATCAGAAACAGTGCGATGACCGCGGCGGGCACCAGCGGAAAGAGCAGCTCGCGCAGCGAGGCCCGCTCCAGGCGGCGGGTGGCCAGCAGGTGCGCCCCCCAGATCAGGAAGGCGATCTTGGCGAGCTCGGAGGGTTGCATCGAGAAGCCCGCGATCACGAACCAGCCGCGGGATCCGTTGGCTTCCTTGCCGATCCCGGGGATCAGCACCAGGATCAACATCACGATGGTGATGGCGAACGCGGGGAAGGCCATCCGCCGCATGATGTTGATGGGCATGCGCAAGGCGACGTAGAAGGCGACCAGTCCGACGAGCGTCCACAGCACCTGCTTGGCGAAGATCACCCAGGGCGAGCCGTCCTCGTCGTAGGAGTGCACGCCGGAGGCCGACAGCACCATGATCAATCCGAGCGTGGTCAGTAGCGCCGTCACCGCGATGATGAGGTGAAAGGACGTCATGGGTCGGCCCAGCCACGCGCCGAACTGCGTCCTGGGGGCGCGGGTGGACTCGCTGGAGCCGGTTTCGGCAGGAGTCGGGGCGGTGGCGGGCCCTCGGTGGAGGCGATTGCGCAATCGGGTCAGCAGGGCAGTCACCGCCGAGTCCCCCAGCCCTTGTTCTCATGAGTCACACAGTTAACTTCTGACTCATTTGTCCCATGCACCCCAGAATCCTCCCCCGTCGATTACCCAACGACG
>JAHFVB010000326.1 GCA_023264755.1 Mycobacterium sp.
CAGAAAGCTGATCGCCGCCAAGGACTTGACCGGTGGGTCGTGCCGCCAATGCCGGACGTACGGCTCCAATGTCTCCAACGGAGCTCGCACGCTCTCTCCCTTCGGGCCCCGTCGACCACGGAGCGGCCCGACCGTCTCACTGTCCCCACCGGTTGGTTGGGACGCAAGCCTTGGGCGGCTAATGAGTCGTCGATCACCTCGGGCCGTCGAACATGGCCTGGGACACACTGATTCGAACTCGACGGACGAAAGAAGCGGGGCGGCCCGCAATGGGCCGCCCCGCTTCCGGGTCGGAGCTGGCTAGCGGCCGTCCTACTTGACGTCCACGTAGACCGTCTTGTCGGTCACCGTGGTCAGCAGATCGTCACCTGGGTTGCCGGAGTCGGTCCTGCTGAAGGTCTGGCCCGGCCGCACCGCGACGACGCTGGCTTGATCGAGTGGGGCGTTGCCGATGCGGTTGACGATCACGTTGTATCCCCGCGCCTGGAGTGAGTTGATGGTGTCCTGCGCGCTTCCGGGTCCGCTTGGCGCGGCGGAGGCCGGTGCAGCGAGCCCGATGATGGCGGCAGCCAGTCCGCCTGCTACGACGGTGGCAAATCCGAGCTGCTTCATGTTGGTGCTTCCTCTTCTTTTCGTCCGTCCGCGGGCCGCACCGCCGTCGGTGGGTGCCACGGACCTTCCCCTGCCGGTTCGAGGGCCTTTTCCGAACCGGTCTGAAAGCTGAAACCAACAGGTCAGAGGGTTTAGTTCCGCTGGCAGAAATTGATCGGCGGTTGGCAGCAATTCGACCGTCGCCGGCCGCGCGCCTGCCTCACGCCGTCCGTGGGTCAGCCTCGGGAGGCTGGCCTCCAGCAACGTTCAGGCGTGCCAGGACGACCAGTGCGTGACGTCGACCGTCACGACCGGACCGGTGAGCGCGACCCGCTCGTACTGCGGGTACTTCTGGCGCAGCAGCGCGTAGCCGGTGGCCACCTCGTCGCCGGTCGGGTGGATCGCGGCGATGCCGTCGGCGCGCACCCACCACAGCTGCGTCCAGTCCTGGTCGTAGTGGTCGACCAGCAGACTCACCTTCGGATTGGCCGCGATGTTGGCGAGCCTGCGCAACCGCTGGGAGGTCTTGCGTTTGGCGTCGACGGCGGTATAGAGCACCCCGGCGTGCACCGCGAAGACCACGGGTACGACGTGTGGGGTGCCCTCGGCGCTCGCCGTCGCCAGCGTCGCGACCGGAGCGGCCGAGAACGCTGCGGGCGGGTCGGCGAGCGTCATCGCGCCGAGCTCACCCGTGTCCGCGCGGTTGCGGCGCCACGCTGATGGGGGCCCGGGTGACGTTCATCTCCGGCTTCTTCGTCGGCCGAGGTTGATTGCGCGGCGGGTAGTAGGCGGGCCCCGAATCCGCCGCCGGCGGTGGCGGCGGCGGTGGGGGAGGCGGAGGAGGTGGCGGCAGGGGTGGCGGGGGGAGCGCCGAGGTGGCCGTGGCCGTCGTCGGCACGTCCGTGGTGGCAGTAGGCGACGACGGGTGGGTGGGGGCGTCGTCGGAGGGCCCGCGGAACGCCAGCAATACGACCGCCACGACGAGCGCTACCGCTGCGAGCGCGACCAACGCAATCCCGACCACGGCCTGGCGGGTCTGATACCACGGTGTAGGGGCGGGCTTGAAATGCCAGGTGGTCGAGTCGAAGGCATCGAACCGGTCGGGCATCAGCGCGGGGTCAGGGGTCAGTTCGACCCATTCGGGGCCGCCGTCGTCCGGCCCGAAGTCGGTACCAGGATCGGTCAGCGGCTCAGCCTCGTCAGCCTCGTCGGCCTCGTCGAACCAGTACTCGAACTCCGGCTCGGCAGGCTGGGCGTCGGGCACACCGGTGTCCAACCGGTCGGTGTCGACCGGTACGTCCAACCTGGAATCCCCCGAGGCCTCGCTGTCGGGCACCCCATGATGCTAAGCGGCGACCTGCTGAAACGTGCGGTGGTGGGCAAAGCGGCGCGCCGACGGACGCGGTTGGTCCAGTGCCCGGAACGGCCGCCGGTGCGCTCGGCCCACCGGTAAGGTCGCGGTCAGTGTGTTCACACTGGCGTCCCAGCGCAGTCACCAGCCGGTCGGCTCTGCGTCACGGCCGCGCTTCCCGCCCATAGGAAGGTTCGGCCATGTGGAGTTCCCGGCTTGCCGCCGCTAGTGCCTTGGTCCTGCTCGTCACCAACGGTCTGGTGGGGTGCGCGCCGCCGCAGAAGGCCGACGACGGTGCGCGCACGTCGTCGGGGGTGAAGGCCGGCGAGGCGACCTCGGCCGCCGACTTCGGCGGGATGGACGGTCTGGTCCAAGCCGCGAAGAAGGAGGGCCAACTCAACGTCATTGCGTTGCCCCCCGATTGGGCCAACTACGGCGCCATCATCAAGGCGTTCTCGGACAAGTACGGCATCGCCGTGACGTCGGCGCAGCCCGACGCCAACAGCCAAGACGAGCTGAACGCGGCCAACCAGCAGAAGGGCAAGAGCACTGCGCCCGACGTGTTCGACCTCGGTCAGTCGGTGGCATTGGCCAACACGGCGATGTTCGCGCCGTACAAGGTGGCGACCTTCGGAGACGTCTCGGAGTCGATGAAGGACCCGGATGGCAAGTGGGTCAACGACTATGGCGGCTACATGTCGATCGGATTCGACTCGAGCAAGGTGCCCGACGTCACCAGCCTCGACGAGCTGCTGAAGCCCGAGTTCAAGGGCAAGGTCGCGCTCAACGGCGACCCGACCCAGGCCGGAGCGGGATTCTCCGGCGTCGTGATGGCCGCGGTGGCCCAAGGTGGTTCGGCCGACGACATCGCACCGGGCGTCGAGTTCTTCCGCAAGCTCCACGCGGCCGGCAACTTCCTGCCGATCGATCCGACGCCCGCGACCATCGAATCCAGCGAGACGCCGGTGGTCATCGACTGGGACTACCTCAACGTCGCGGAGTCCTCGAAGCTGCCCACCTGGAAGGTGACGATTCCGGGCAACGCCGCGGTGGCCGGCTACTACTTCCAGGCCATCAACAAGGATGCGCCGCATCCGGCGGCGGCCCGGCTGTGGCAAGAATTCCTATTCAGCGACCAGGGCCAGAACCTGTACCTCCAGGGCCACGCCCGGCCGGTCCGCGCGGACACGATGGTGGTCAAGGGCACCATCGACCTCAACGCCTACCGCCAACTGCCGCCCCTGGACGGCGGCACCATCGTCCAGCCCACGGAGGCGCAGACGCAACAGGCCAAGAAATACCTGGAGGCCAACTGGGCCAAGGCGATTGGCTGATCCTGCTCCGAACTCTGCTCGGCCGCGCCAGAGACGCACTTCCGCTGCTGCCGTTCTTCGCCATCGTCGGGATCTTCCTGATCGTCCCGACGATCACCGTCGTCGTCAGTTCGGTCTTCGACGGCGGCCAGTTCTCCCTGGCACGAATCGCCACGCTGGGCTCCGAGACGGCGCTGGCGGCGCTGGGCCGCAGCGTGCTGCTGTCGGCGACGTCGGCACTGCTCGGCGCGCTGTTCGGAGCGGTGCTGGCTGGACTGGTGGCGAGCCGGCCGCCGACGTCGCGCGTCCGCCGCGCCGTCATCGCCGTATGCAGTGCCCTGGCCCAATTCGGCGGCGTGGCACTGGCCTTCGCGTTCATCGCGACCATCGGACTGAACGGCGTGCTGACGCTGTGGGCCGATGAGTACCTGGGGGTGAACCTGGCTGGTTCGGGTTGGCTCTACGGGGTGGGCGGGCTGATCCTGGTGTACACCTACTTCCAGATCCCGTTGATGGTCGTGGTCTTCCTGCCCGCCCTGGAGGGGCTGCGCGAGCAGTGGCGCGAAGCCGCGGTGAGCCTCGGCGCGTCGAACTGGCAGTACTGGCGCGAGGTGGCCGTGCCGCTGCTGCTGCCGGCGTTCCTGGGCTCGGCACTCCTGTTGTTCGCCAACGCGTTTGCCGCCTACGCCACGGCGGCGGCGCTGGTCAGTCAGGGCAGTCCGATCGTGCCGCTGTTGATCCGGTCGGCGCTGACCAGCGAGGTGGTGCTCGGCCAGGCCGGGTTCGCCTACGCGTTGGCCTTGGAGATGATCGTCGTGGTCGGCGTGGTGATGGTCGGCTACGCCATGCTGGTGCGGCGCAGTGCCCGGTGGCTACGGTGAACCGCCTCGGGCGCGCCGCGCTGTGGACGATGTTCGGCGCCTTCTTCGGAATTCCGCTGTATGCCATGGCGGACTTCTCCACGCGCAACCTGATCCACGGCGGGCGCACCATGGCCGCCTGGACCAACCTGATCGCCGACGACGCGTTGTATACCGCCATCCTCACGTCGCTGATGCTGGCGGTGTTGACGGTGGCGGCGACGTTGCTGATCCTGGTGCCGACGATGATCTGGGTCAGGCTGCGGGCCCCGTGGGCCAGGGGGACCGTCGAGTTCCTGTGTCTGCTGCCGTTGACCATCCCCGCGTTGGTGATCGTCGTCGGGCTCAAGAACGTCTACCTGTGGGTGACGTACCTGCTCGGTGAGTCGGCGTGGACCTTGACGTTCGTCTACGTCGTGCTGGTCCTGCCGTTCGCGTTCCGATCCATCGACGCCGCCCTGTCGGCCATGGACCTGCGCACCCTGATGGAGGCGGCCCGGTCGCTGGGCGCGGGCTGGGCGACGACGATCGTGCGGGTGGTGGTGCCGAACATCACCTCGGGTCTGCTGTCGGCCGCGTTCATCTCCATCGCGGTCGTCCTGGGCGAATACACCATCGCGTCGCTGTTGGGGTATCCGACGCTGCCCATCCAAATCGTCGCGATCGGCAAGACGGACGGTCCGACGTCGGTGGCCGCCTCTCTGGCCACGCTGTTGTTCGGTTGCGCACTGCTGGTTGCCCTTTCGTTGGCTACCCGGCGAAGGAGAGTCCCATGACGGCAGGAACCAAATCCGGCGTGGCGGTCGAACTACGCGGGTTGACCCGGACGTACGGGGCGACCAAGGCGTTGGATGCGTTGGACCTGAGCATCGAGCCCGGCGAGTTCATCGCGCTGCTCGGGCCGTCGGGGTGCGGCAAGACGACGGCGTTGCGCATCCTGGCCGGGCTGGACGAGGCCAGCTCGGGCACGGTCTGGGTCGACGGCCGCGACGTCAGTCGGGTGCCGGCGAACAAGCGCGGCATGGGCATGGTCTTCCAGGCCTACAGCCTCTTTCCGCATCTGACGGCGTTGGAGAACGTCGAGTTCGGGCTCAAGGTGCGTGGCCGGGCCCGGGCCAGTCGAGCGGCCAAGGCCGCGGACATGCTGGAGCTCGTCGGGCTGTCCGAGCATGCGGGCAAGTACGCCGCGGAGTTGTCGGGTGGACAGCAGCAGCGGGTGGCCCTGGCCCGGGCGCTCGCCATCGAACCTGCGGTGCTGTTGCTCGACGAGCCGCTCTCAGCGCTGGATGCGAAGGTGCGCACGCAGTTGCGCGATGAGATCCGCCGGGTGCAACTCGACGTCGGCACCACGACGCTGTTCGTCACCCACGACCAGGAAGAGGCGCTGGCGGTCGCGGATCGGGTCGGGGTGATGAACCGGGGCAGGCTCGAGCAGCTTGCGGCGCCCGCCGAGGTCTACGCCCATCCGGCCACGCCGTTCGTCGCGGAGTTCGTGGGGCTGAACAACAGGGTGCCCTCGCGGGTCTCAGGCGGGATGGCCGTGCTCTTCGGTGGCTGGGTGCCGACGCTGCCGGGTTCGGTGGAGGAGGGGCCGGGTACCGCGCTCTTGCGCCCGGAGGCCATCACGCTGACCGCCGACCCCGCCGGGGCGTCCGTGGTCAAGTCGGTCGCGTTCCTCGGCCCGATATCGCGGGTGTACGTCGAGGTGCCCGACGGATCGGTGATCGACGCGCAGTTGCCGACCGCCAGGGCCGAGGACTTCCGCCCCGGCGCCCCGGTGACCGTCGGCGTGGAGCAGACCCGCGTGTTGGTGGTCTAGCTACACGTCCTGGACGGGGTCGATGCCCAGGTCGCGATAGGTCACCAGCGCGAAGAACGGGACGCCGCGCTTGGCGAAGCGGGCGGCGGCGATGTCGCCCCGGTCGACCATCGGAATCACGCCGGTCACCACCACCCCGAGCGG
>JAHFVB010000327.1 GCA_023264755.1 Mycobacterium sp.
AAGATTGCGTTGTCGTCGCCGGCCACCATGTGGCCGGCGCCGGCGACGTCGACGGCCGTCGCGCCGGGAATGAGTTCGAGCAGTTCGGCAGCCCCGGCCGCGCTGACGATGTCCGACAGCACGCCCCGCACCAATAGCGTGGGCACGGTGATCCGCCGCGCGGCGTCGGCCATGCGTCGGTGCCGGGCTTCGGCATCGGCACCCAGCCCCTCACCGGGGCGAATGAAGGCCGGGTCCCAGTGCCAGTACAGCCGGCCGTCCTCGGCCAACCGCACGTTGCGCCGCAGCCCCTCGACGTTGTCCGGGCGCGTCCGGTGCGGCTGATACGCGGCGACGGCGTCGGCTACCTCGTCCAGGCTGGCGAAGCCGGTCGGAGCCGAACCCATGAAGTCGCCGATCTTCTGGACGCCCTCGAGTTCGACGCGCGGCACGATGTCGACGAGCACCAATGCCCTTGCCACGCCGCCCAATTCACCTTCGGCCACCATGGCCGTCATACCGCCCATGGACGCCCCGATGAGCACCGGCAGCGTCGAGGCCGACTCGGCGAGTTGGTCGCGTACCCGCAGTAGATCCGCGACCAGGGCGTCCATGCCGTAGTCGCCGTCCGGCGCCCAGGCACTCTCGCCGTGGCCGCGGGCATCGAGGGTGACCACGTCCCAGCCCTGGGCGGCCAACGAGCGCGCCGCGCGGTCCCACGAATGTCGGGTCTGCCCGCCGCCGTGGAGCATCAGCACGGGTCCGCGGACCCCGCCGGTTCCCCAGCGGTCGCCGACCAGTGCGCCCGCCGCACCGGAGAACACCACCGGTCGTACGTCGAATGTCGCGGTCATGCGCCCCAAGCCCTTCGCTAGTTCACCTAATGATTGCATTGCGCCCACGCTTGTCCGACCCCGGCGTCGCCGCTCTCGCGCTCCGTGCCATCGTCGAGGTGCGGGCCGGCCGCTGGCGCTGGTTCGCAGCGCAGTGCCGCACATCCTCGAGAGGAGCGTCGCCATCCGATGAGCACCGACGAAACCACCACGCACGCAGCACTTTTCGATTTGACCGGGAAGCGCGCCCTGGTGACGGGTGGCACGCGCGGCATCGGGCTGATGATGGCCCGCGGGCTACTGCAGGCCGGTGCTCACGTGGTGATCAGCTCGCGCAAGGCCGATGCGTGCGAACGCGCTCGGGAGCAGTTGCCCGCCGACCTGTCCCGACACGACGAATGCCTACGCCTTGCCGAACTCGTCGGCGCCGATCCGGCCGGGCTGCACATCCTGGTCAACAACGCTGGAGCCACCTGGGGCGAGCCCCTGGAGACGTTCCCGGATGCGGCGTGGGACAAGGTCATCGACCTCAACCTCAAGTCGCCGTTCTGGCTGGTCCAGGCCCTGTTGCCGGCCCTGCGCCGCGCGGGCACGCACGACGATCCGGCCCGCGTCATCAACGTCGGCAGCATCGACGCACTACACGTCAGCCCGCTGCCCACGTACTCCTACTCCAGTAGCAAGGCCGCGCTGCACCAGCTGACTCGGGTCCTGGCCCGCGAACTGGGCCCGCAACACATCACGGTCAACGCGGTCGCCCCCGGCCCGTTCCCGTCGAAGATGATGGCGGCGACGCTCGAGGTCGCCGGGGACGCGATCGCGGCGGCCGCACCGCTGCGCCGCATCGGACGCGACGACGACATGGCCGGCATCGCGGTCTTCCTGGCCAGTCGCGCGGGCTCCTACCTGACCGGGACCATCATTCCTGTCGACGGCGGCATCGCCACGACCGCCAGCGGATCCTCGGGCTAGCACCCGGAGCTACCCGGATGACCCCGAACCGCCCTTGCCGCGCAATTTGGCCGAGGCCGCTTCGATGAGCTCCGCGGTGGTGGGCTTGCCCGTCGTATCGGTCGGCTCGGTGCCCTTCGCCACCGCCAGCGCGATCAACACGTCGATGGCGGTGATGAACAGGCCCCACCAGTACATCCACTTCGTGTCGGGCTCCGGCTGAATGGCGAAGTAGGTGATGAGGAAGATCGGCCCCACGATCCCGCAGACGAGGACCGCCAACTGGATGCGTAGGTAGCGCCAAAACGTCGACATCGGTTGGCTCACACGCTAGTTGCGGTGCTGCGCGGATCGATCAGGATCTTGGCGTGTCGCTCGGGGTCGCCCAGGGCGCCAAACGCCGCCTCGACGCCGTCGAGCCCGACGACCCCGGTCACCAGCCCAGAGGCGTCGAGTTTCCCGTCAGCCAACATGTGCAGCGTGTCGTGGAATTCCAGTGGCGTGTAACCGAATACGAAGCTCAGGTCGAGCTCCTTGGCGATGGCCATGCTGGGCCGGAACCGGTCCTCGCCCATGCACACCCCGACCACAACCACCCGGGTGCCGAGCGGGGCGGCGGTGAGCACGCCGTCGATCATGCCGGGCACGCCGACGCATTCGAAGACCACCGGGCGCTTCGGTCCCGCGGCGCCGAGCCGCTCTGCCACCCGGTAGACGTGCGCCCAACCCGGCAGCTTGCGCAACTTGCCCATCGATCCGACGGCGAGTTCGTAGAGCGTGGTGGCATCGGTGATGACACCCTTCCTGGACGCGACCACGTCGTAGGGCGACCCCTCGGCCGGATCCACGACGACATCGGCCCCACACCGCGCCGCCAAGGCCCTTCGACCCGGGGAGAAGTCGCTCGCCACGATCGTGCCGACGCCCCTCGCCTTCAAGTTGCAGATGACGGCCAGGCCCACGGGTCCGCACCCGATCACGACGGCGACGTCACCCTTGCCGATGTCGCTGCGCCGCACGGCGTGCAGGGCCACCGCCATGGGCTCGGTCAGCGCGGCGGTGTCGGCATCCAGCCCGTTGGGCACGACGAACGTCAATGCGGCCTCGGCGAGCACCTGTTCGGCGTAACCACCGGGAGCCAGCGGGGACAGCCCGGTGAGGTGGACGGCCCCGTGGGACCGCACCAACGGGAACGACACCACCGGGGTGCCGACCTTGAACTCCTTGGCCACTCCCCGACCGCGTTCGGCAACCTCGCCGCAGAACTCGTGCCCCATCACGACCGCGGAATCGCCGCGCATGAAGTCCCGGTATCCCACGGCGGCCGTGACTTCGGCCAGCTCGTCGGAATGGTCCTTGGCGTGTAGGTCCGATCCGCAGATCCCGCATCGGCGCACGTCGAGCAGCAGCTGGCCGTCCGCGGGCTGCGGCGACGGCAGGTCGACGACCGACAAGGTGCCCTGCAGACAGCTGACGGCTCTCATCGGGGGAACGCTCCCGGGTTGGTCATGGCGTTACCTTTCTCCGCCTCGAGCGGATTGCGAACCGAGCGGCCCCGGATGCGACGCCGTGACCCAGCCAACAGTGCGTTGCGGGTTTCCGCGTCAAAGGCCTGGGTAGCCGATCAGGGTAGGCGCTTTCGGCGTCATCCCAATCCACCACCCAGAAGGAGATGATTCATCATGGCTTCCAGCGAAGTCACCACCCTCATCGCGCAGTTGCGCACAGTACTGGAATTGACCCACACCGAGGTTCAGGTTGCCGAGACCCGCATCGCGCAGGCTCGCACCGACGCCGTCAAGAAGGAGTTGACGGAGAACGCCCGACACGGCCGGGAGCGTGCGCTGACCATCGAGTCGGCGATCCGGGAGCTCGGGGGCTTCCCCGAGGTGGTCGGCCCGTTCCTCGGGCGCGCGGCAGCGGCGTTCAAGGCGATCGCCGAGCAGGCCCAGCCGTTCGACGAGGCCATCCTGGGTGACCTGATGCTCGAGCACCAGCTGCTCGACCGGGCCCGCTACCTCAAGGCGCTTGCCGTGGCCGCGCAGCGTACCGACATCGAGCAGCTGGCCACCAAGCTGATCACCGCCCACTCGGCGACGGTGGACTGGTTGACGACCGTGCTGGCCGAGGATGCGCTCGGTGGCCCCGCCGCCCTGCGTCGCACCCCCCTGCAGGCCGCCGCCGGGCTCGCGGTCAAGGCCGCCAACCTGCCCCTGATGTGGTCGGCCCGCGGGCTCGACCGGGTGGTCGACGCCCTGCGCCAGACCCAGCCGACCATCGATGGCCTGGCCAACCGCGGCGCCGAGGTCCGCGACGTCGCCACCAAGGCCTTCGCCGCGTCGCGGGATGCCGCGTTGGAGACCGCTGAGAAGGTGACCCGCGACGCCGGGGCCGCCGACGCCGCCGACGTCCTGCATTCGCTGCGGTCGGCCACCGGTGTGGTGACTCCGGAGGAGTTGCCGATCGCCGACTACGACAGCCTCAACGTCTCCGAGGCCGTGACCGCGGTCAAGGGGCTGGACGAAGCTGCCGACATTCGCGTCGTCATCGCCTACGAGGAGCAGCACAAGAACCGTCAGGGCGTCGTCTCGGCCGCGCAGGTCCGCGTCGCCGACATCGCCCGCGAGGTGGTCGGCGTCTAACTCCGCCGTCTTCTCAACGGAACCCCGGTCACCTGGTGTGGCCGGGGTTTCGCGTCATCCCGGGCTCGCCGCCGACTCGATGACAACCGCTGTTTTCGAAACCGCTCGCCACTCCGGCCACCCCTGAGAGGATCGAATCCTCAACGGTGAGGTCGGGAGGTCGCATGCCACAGCTATCGGTATGGGTCGGAGCGGGCTTGGTTTCGGCGGGCGTGTCCGCGGCGCTGATCGCAGGCGCCGGGGCGGCCAGCGCGGCCACGGACGCCGATTCCGATTCCGGCGGGACGACGTCCTCGGATTCGCAACGGCCTAGTTCGAGCAAGCTGCATGCGGGTCCGGCGGCCAAGTCCCAGGCGAGTGCGGCCAAACCCCAGGCGAGTCCGGCGGCCAAACCCCAGGCGAGTGCGGCCAAACCCCAGGCGAGTCCGGCGGCCAAACCCCAGGCGAGTCCGGCGGCCAAGCCGCGGCGGCCCGACGTCCGAACCGACGTGCGCACTAAGCTCCGGCCATCGGGCGACCAGCGCACCACGACGGATCCGAAGGACCCGGCGGACTCGACCACGCTCATGAGCAAGTTCACCGCCCAGCTCACCGCCCCACCCACCAGCAAGCGCTCCGCCGCCCTGGAAAGCGCCGTCCAGCCCGTCCGTGCCGCGCTTCCAAGTACGTTCGCGAAACAGGCGATTTCGGAGCGCTTCTCCCGCCCGGGCCTCGGGCAGCTACGACTGACCGCGACGTCCGGAGCGTCCACCGACGTCGGCGGGGTGATCGCCGCCATCGGCTCGGCCTTCTTCGACGCGCTGCAGGCGGTCGAGACGGCGGTCACCGGCCCCCCGGTGGTGCCACCCGGCAGCCACGTCACGGTGCAGAGCTCGACCATCCAGCTGGACAACGGCGAAACCGTGCCGGCCAACTGGTACTTCCCCGAGACCAGCGACGGTAGCCCGCCCCAGCAGATGATCTTGCTGCAGCACGGCTTCCTGGCGCAGGGACCGATGTACAGCTACACGGCGGCGGCGCTCGCCGAACAGACTGGCAGCATCGTCGTCACCCCCACATTGTCCTCGAATCCCTTTGCCGGCGATGACTATTGGCTCGGCGGAAGCGGGATGGCCGCATCCGTCGGCCACCTCTTCGAAGGCGACCGAGCCGCGCTGACGCAGAGCGCGCGCGACGCCGGGTACGAGTCGAGGTACGGACTCGCTCCAGGCACGGGAGAACTGCCGAAGGCCTTCGCCCTGATGGGCCACTCGCTGGGCGCGAACCTGGTCGCCGGCGCGGCGGGCACGCTCGCCGCGGATTGCACGCCGGGAGACTGCGCGGCCGACGATTTGGTCGGCGTGATCCTGCTGGACGGCGTGCCGATGGGAAACACGCTGCCCGATGCGCTCGCCGAACTCGACGCCAAGGAGGCGCTGACGGGTTACGTCCCGGTGCGTGAGATCGGCGCCCCGCTGAACCCCTGGAACTTCGTGAGCTCGGTCAACGAAGACCTGACGGCCGCACGTCCGGACCACTTCAACGGCGTCGTGCTCGACGGGGGCGTGCATTCGGACTCGATGAGCGGCGGCAATCCCCTCATCCAGCTGGCGCTGTACCTGGTCGCGGGTTTTCCCGAGCCGCAGAATCCGCCTGCGGTGGAGACCCTTTCCGCCCAGTGGCTCAACGAT
>JAHFVB010000328.1 GCA_023264755.1 Mycobacterium sp.
GTTCAGCGACCTGACTCGGCTGTCGGCCGCGGGCATCCCGACCATCGCGCTGGTGTTCGGCAATTCGACGGCCGGCGGGGCCTACATCCCCGGCATGTCCGATCACGTGGTGATGATCAAGGAGCGCTCCAAGGTGTTCCTCGCCGGACCGCCGCTGGTGAAGATGGCCACCGGCGAGGAGTCCGACGACGAATCCCTCGGTGGAGCCGAAATGCATGCGCGTACTTCGGGGTTGGCCGACTACTTCGCCGCCGACGAGCTCGACGCCATCCGCATCGGGCGCCGCATCGTGGCCCGGCTGAACTGGCGCAAGCAGGGCCCCACCCCTGGGCCGATCGCCGCTCCGCTGTTCGATTCCGAGGAACTCGTCGGCATCGTCCCCACCGATCTGCGCATCCCGTTCGATCCCCGGGACGTCATCGCCCGCATCGTCGACGGCTCGGACTTCGACGAGTTCAAGCCGCTCTACGGCGGCTCGCTGGTGACCGGATGGGCGACCCTGCACGGCTATCCGATCGGCATCCTGGCCAACGCGCGCGGAGTGCTGTTCAGCGAGGAATCCCAGAAGGCGACTCAGTTCATCCAGCTTGCCAACCGCTCCGATACGCCACTTCTCTTCCTGCACAACACGACCGGTTACATGGTCGGCAAGAAGTACGAGGAAGGCGGCATGATCAAACACGGTGCGATGATGATCAATGCCGTGTCCAATTCCACGGTGCCGCATCTTTCCCTGCTGATCGGCGCGTCCTACGGCGCCGGGCACTACGGCATGTGCGGACGTGCGTATGACCCTCGCTTCCTCTTCGCGTGGCCCAGCGCCAAGTCGGCCGTGATGGGCGGCGCCCAGCTTGCGGGAGTGCTGTCGATCGTCAGCCGGGCCGCCACCGAGGCCCGCGGCCAACAGGTCGACGAAGCCGCCGACGCCGCCATGCGCGCCGCGGTCGAGGGCCAGATCGAAGCCGAATCACTGCCGATGGTGCTGTCGGGGATGCTCTACGACGACGGTGTCATCGACCCGCGGGATACCCGCACCGTCTTGGGAATGTGCCTGTCCGCCATAGCCAATGGCCCGATCAAGGGGACGTCGAACTTCGGCGTCTTCCGGATGTGAGCCCCCCGATGAGCTCCGCCCTCGCGATTTCGGCGTGTTTCGTCGCGGTGAGCGCGTCTCAGCACGCCGAAATCACGGAGGGAGCGCAGTGATCACTCGAGTCCTGGTCGCCAACCGAGGTGAGATCGCACGCCGGGTGTTCGCCACCTGCCGCCGACTCGGAGTCGGCACCGTCGCGGTGTACACCGAGCCCGATGCCGCCAGTCCCCACGTCGGCGAGGCCGACGTCCGGGTGCGGCTCGACGGCCGCAACGGTTACCTCGACGGCAAGCAGCTGATCGCCGCGGCTCTGGCGGCGGGTGCCGACGCCATTCACCCGGGCTACGGATTCCTGTCGGAGAACGCCGACTTCGCCGCCGCGGTGCAGGAGGCCGGCTTGACCTGGATCGGCCCGCCGGTAGCGGCCGTGCAGGCGATGGGCTCCAAGATCGAGGCGAAGAAGCTGATGGCCGCCGCGGGCGTGCCGGTACTCGAGGAACTGGACCCGGGCTCCATCACCGCCGCGCAGCTGCCCGTCCTGATCAAGGCGTCGGCCGGCGGCGGCGGTCGCGGCATGCGCGTCGTCGAAGACTTCGCCGACTTGACCAAGGAGGTCGAGGCCGCGCGGCGCGAGGCGCAGTCGGCGTTCGGCGATCCGACGGTGTTCTGCGAGCGCTATCTGGCTACCGGGCATCATGTCGAAGTTCAGGTGATGGCCGACGAGCACGGCACCGTGTGGGCGGTAGGCGAACGCGAATGCTCGATTCAGCGCCGTCACCAGAAGATCATCGAGGAAGCGCCCTCCCCGCTCGTCGAACGCATACCGGGCATGCGGGACAAGCTCTTCGAGGCTGCCCGCCTGGCCACTGCCGCGATCGGCTATGCCGGTGCGGGCACCGTCGAGTTCATGGCCTCCTCCGATGATCGGGGCGCGGCGTCGTTTTACTTCCTCGAGATGAACACCCGGCTCCAGGTCGAGCATCCCGTCACCGAGGAGACCACCGGACTGGACCTCGTCGCGCTGCAACTGCACGTCGCCGACGGCGGCCGGCTCGCCGAGCAGCCGCCCGCCACTGTGGGCCATGCGATCGAGGTCCGGCTCTACGCCGAAGACCCGGCCAAGAACTGGCAGCCGCAGGCCGGCCCGGTGCATCGGTTCCAGGTGCCCACGGCGCGAACCGCATTCACCACCCTGGGCGGATTGGGAGTCCGCGTAGACACCGGTGTGGTGGACGGTTCCGAGGTGTCGATCTTCTACGACCCCATGCTGGCCAAGGTCATCGCGTGGGCGCCAACACGCCGGCAGGCCGCAGGCGTGCTGGCCGACGCGCTGACCCGCACCCGCTTGCACGGCATCACCACCAACCGCGAGCTGTTGGTCAACGTCCTACGCCACCCGGCTTTCCTCGCCGGAGCCACCGACACCGCCTTCTTCGACACCCACGGCCTCGCCGAACTGGCCGCCCCGATCGCCGACCCGTCGGCATCCAGGCTGTCCGCCCTCGCGGCCGCCCTTGCCGACGCCGCCGACAACCGCAGGGCAGCAAGGGTGCTCGGCTCGGCGCCCAGCGGATGGCGCAACGTGGCATCGGGCTATCAGACCAAGGCCTACACCGACGCTGCCGGTGATGAGCACCAGGTGCGGTACCGAATCGTGCGGGGTCGGCTCGAGCTGCCCGACGGCGACGCAGTCGACCTGGTGTCGGCCGAGCCCGATCGGGTGGTGCTCGCCGTTGCCGGTGTCGAGCGACCGTTCGACGTCGCCCGCTACGGCGAGCAGGTGTTCGTCGACTCCGCTCTGGGGCCGGTGACGCTCACCGCACGCCCACGCTTCCCCGACCCCAGCGCCAATGTGGCACAAGGCTCGTTGCTCGCACCGATGCCCGGGTCGGTAGTCCGCATCGGCGCCGCCGTCGGCGATCACGTCGAGGCCGGGCAGCCGCTGGTGTGGCTGGAGGCCATGAAGATGGAGCACACCATCAAGGCTCCGGCCGCCGGTGTGCTTGCCGAAGTCCACGTCGAACCCGGCCAGCAGGTCGATGTCGGCACCGTTCTCGCCCGCATCGGGGATCCAGCAGAAGGAGAGTCATGAGTTTCATCGAGACCGACGAACAGAAGGAACTGCGCAAGGCCGTCGCGCAGTTCGCTGCCAACTATGGCGAGAAGTACTACCTGGAGAAGGCACGCGCCGGCGAGCACACCGCCGAATTGTGGAGTGAAGCAGGCAAACTCGGCTTCATCGGCGTCAACCTGCCCGAAGAGTACGGCGGCGGCGGGGCCGGCATGTACGAACTGTCGCTGGTCATGGAGGAGATGTCCGCCAACGGCTGCGCGCTGCTGCTCATGGTCGTCTCCCCCGCGATCAACGGCACCATCATCAGCAAGTTCGGCACCGAGGAGCAGAAGCGGCGCTGGCTCCCGGGCATCGCCGACGGCTCGATCACCATGGCCTTCGCCATCACCGAGCCCGACGCCGGCTCGAACTCGCACCGCATCACCACCACCGCGCGCCGCGACGGCAGCGACTGGATCCTGAGCGGCCAGAAGGTGTACATCTCGGGTGTCGACCAGGCGCAGGCGATCCTCGTCGTGGGACGCACCGCGGACCACAAGACCGGCAATCTCAAACCCGCGCTGTTCATCGTTCCGACCGACGCTCCCGGGCTGTCGTGGACCAAGATCGACATGGAGATCGTCAGCCCGGAGAACCAGTTCCAGCTGTTCCTCGACGACGTGCGGGTGCCCGCCGACGCGCTGGTCGGTTCCGAGGACGCCGCGATCGCGCAGCTGTTCGCTGGGCTGAATCCCGAGCGCATCATGGGAGCGGCCAGCGCGGTCGGCATGGGCCGCTTCGCGCTTCACAAGGCCACCGAGTACGTCAAGACGCGGCAGGTGTGGAAGACCCCCATCGGGGCACATCAGGGGCTCTCGCATCCGTTGGCGCAGAACCACATCGAGATCGAGCTCGCCAAGCTGATGATGCAGAAGGCGGCCACGCTCTACGACCTCGGCGATGACGCCGGGGCCGCCGAGGCTGCCAACATGGCCAAGTACGCCGCGGGCGAGGCCTCGGTGCGAGCGGTCGATCAGGCCGTGCAGTCACTGGGTGGCAACGGGTTGACCAAGGAGTACGGCATCGCGTCGGTGCTCACCGCGTCGCGGTTGGCTCGCATCGCCCCGGTCAGCCGGGAGATGATCCTCAACTTCGTCGCGCAGACGTCGCTGGGTCTGCCCCGGTCGTACTGATGAGCCAGCTCGTCCGATTCGAGGTCGAGGGCAGCGTCGCGCGGCTGACGCTGGATTCGCCGCACAACCGCAACGCGCTGTCCACGACACTGGTGGCGCAACTGCACGACGGCCTGCGCAGCGCTGCGGCCGAGCCGCGGGTGCGGTGCGTCGTGCTCGGTCACACGGGCGGAACCTTCTGCGCCGGCGCCGACCTCGGCGAGGCCGCCGGGCGCGCGCTCGGCGACGTCGCCGTGGACCGGGCGCGGGAGATGACGCACGTGCTGCGCGCCATCCTCGAGCTGCCGGTTCCGGTCATCGCGGCGGTGGACGGCCACGTGCGCGCGGGCGGCCTGGGGTTGGTCGGGGCGTGCGACATCGTCGTCGCAGGGCCTGCGAGCACGTTCGCCCTGACCGAGGCCCGCATCGGCGTCGCCCCGTCGATCATCTCGCTGACCCTGTTGCCAAAGCTGGACCCGCGCGCCTCGGGGCGCTACTTCGTGACGGGCGAGAAGTTCGGTGCGGCCGAGGCGGCCCGCATCGGACTGATCACGGTGGCCGACGACGACGTCGCCGGGGCGACCGCGGCGTTGGCCGCGCACATCGCGAAGGGCTCGCCCCAGGGCCTGGCGGCGTCGAAGGCGTTGACCACTGCGGCCATCCTCGAGGGCTTCGACCGCCATGCCGAGGAACTCACCCAGCAGTCGGCTCGGCTGTTCGTGTCCGACGAGGCCAGGGAAGGCATGCTGGCATTCCTGGAGAAGCGGGCCCCGCGCTGGGTCGATTGACGGGTTTCGGCCGGTGGCCGGTTTCGGTCGCTGGCCGATGGCGCTGCCGCGCGGGTGGGTGGCCGGCCAGGGGGGCGGCGGCCGCAAAGCGGGCACGTTTGCGGCCTTAATGCTCGTGGCCCCTTGCATGTCGCAGGGTTCGTCGTAGGCTCGTCAGTAATGAGCACTCCAGCGTCGCGCAGTAGTTCGGTGCGTGTTGCCGACACCGATCGCATTCAGGTCGCGCAGTTGCTCGGCGACGAAGCCGCCCAGGGCAGACTCACGATGGCCGAGTACGAAGATCGGCTGACCAAGGCCTACAGTGCCCAGACCTTCGGAGAACTGGAACGCCTGACCGCTGACCTCCCGAGTGCTGCCACGTCGGCCGCCGCCGGGCCCTGTCAGCCGGCGCCGTCGACGGTGTTGCTGGCCATCTTGAGCGGTTTCGAGCGCCGCGGGCGCTGGAACGTCCCGCGCAGGTTGACGTCGTTCGCACTCTTCGGCGGCGGGGTCATCGATCTGCGCTACGCCGACTTCACTTCCCCCGAAGTGGAGATCCACTCGTATTCCATCTTCGGTGGGCAGACCATCCTGTTGCCCCCGGAGGTCAACGTCGACGTTCACGGGTTCGGCGTGATGGGCGCGTTCGACCACGTCGACGAGCGCGGCGCACAGGGGGCGCCGCGCGTCACGGTCCGCGGCTTCTCGCTATGGGGCAGCGTCGGCATCAAGCGCAAGAAGCGCAAGTCCGCCTGAGCCCGGTCAGTCGCTAGCGTCGTTCGGCGGCCATCGTCTTCGCGCGTCGTGTCTTCGCGCGTCGTGTCTTCGCGCGTCGTGTCTTCGCGCGCCGTGTCTTCGCGCGTCGTGTCTTCACGCGTCGTGTCTTCACGCGTCGTGTCTTCACGCGTCGTGTCTTCACGCGTCGTGTCTTCACGCGATGGGATGGCGGCGCATCATCGCGT
>JAHFVB010000630.1 GCA_023264755.1 Mycobacterium sp.
ACCCCGCTGGCGCCGTTCAAGGTGCCCGCCCGCTGGATCGTGACGGACTCCATGCCAACCCCCCCGACCGGCAAGGTGCGCAAGTTCGCATTGCGCGACGCCATTGCCGCCGGCCAGCTGCGGGAGCTGTGAGATGGTTCGGCCCATCGCTACCACGGACGTCCACACCCGGCGGCAGGCGCTGCGCGACGCCTTTCCCGAGTGGACGCCCACCACGCTGCACGGTCGGCTCGACTCGAGCGCCAGGTTGCACCCAAACCGGCCGTTGGTCGTCTCCGATGACGCAACCCTGACCTACCGCGACGTGGCGGACCAATCACGTGCGCTGGCTGCGGGCCTGCGTCAGTTGGGGATCGAACCTGGTGATCGTGTCGGTCTGATCATGGCCAACTACCCCGAGTTCGCGACGCTCAAGTTCGCGATCTCGCGAGCGGGAGCCATCGCGGTGCCGTTCAACTTCCTGTACCAGCAAGACGAACTCGCGTTCGTGTTGGCCGATTCCGGATGCCGTGTGCTGGTGACGATGACCGGATTCGGCGGCCTCGACTACCAGGGCATGCTCGACGGGTTCGCGCCCGGTTGGGACCGCCCCGGTTTTGCGGATCGTCCGGATGCCGACGGCGACGGAGTACCCCGATTGCGACATGTGGTGCTGTTGGACACCGATGGGCACGCCCGGGCCGGCATCCCGACGGTGAGCGACGTGGCGGCGCTGGGCGCTCGATGCCACGCCGACGACGAAGCCCTGGCAGCTCCGGACGATGCGGCCGACATGCTTTACACCAGCGGAACCACCGGCATCCCCAAGGGAGTGGTCACCACACACGACGCGGTGCTGAGGACCGCGTACGCGTCGGCGTTGACCCGCGCCTTCGAGGACGGCCGCCGGATCCTCTTCTCGCTGCCCTGCTACCACATGTTCGGATACGTCGAGGGACTGCTTTCGGTCCTGTACGTGGGCGGGGCCATCATCCCGCTCACCTCGTTCAGCGCCGAACGCTACTTCGCCAGCATCGAACGACACCGGGCGACCGACATGCTGTGCGTGCCGACGATGGCCGTCGCCATGGTCGAAAGCCCATCGAGCTCCGCCTACGACCTGTCCTCGCTGACTGCCCTGCTCTGCGGGTCCGCCCCGGCCCCGGGGTGGCTCTGGCCGCGGATTGCCGAGGACTTCGGCGTCCCCGAGATCGTCACCGGCTACGGGATGACCGAATGCGGTGGGGCCATGACGCTGACCCGCCCCGAGGATCCCCTGCACTTGACCACCGAGACGGCGGGCCGGCCGAAGATGGCCGGGGCGGCCTCCGTTTCGGGTACCGATCAGCTGGTGGTCTACCGGACGGTCGACCCGGCGACCGGTGCGCAGCTGCCCGCGGGCGAAGAGGGCGAGTTGGTGTCCAGTGGGCCGACCGTGATGCGCGGCTTCTGGAATCGGCCCGAGCAGACGGCGGCCGCACTGCGCGGTGAATGGCTGCACTCCGGTGACCTGGGAGTGGTGCGACCCGACGGGTACCTGCGCGTCACCGGTCGCAGCAAGGAGCTCTACAAGAGCGGCGGCGAGCTGGTGATGCCCAAGGAGATCGAGGATCT
Organism: Mycobacterium sp.; assembly: GCA_023264755.1. GTDB lineage: Bacteria > Actinomycetota > Actinomycetes > Mycobacteriales > Mycobacteriaceae > Mycobacterium. Next base: position 1,594 of record JAHFVB010000630.1, read on the forward strand.
GCTGGCTCACCACGATGAGATCAGTCAGGTCTTCGCCATCGGTTTGGTCGACGATCGTTGGGGCGAGATCGGTTGCGCCGTCGTCGTTCGCGCACCGGGCGCCACGCTGACGGAGTCCGACGTGTTGACGTTGTGCCGGGACAATCTCGCCAAGTTCAAGGTGCCCAAGCGCGTCGTCTTCGTTGAAGCCGACGACCTTCCGAAGACGCCGACGGGCAAGGTGCAGAAGTTCAAGCTCGTCGAGCTGGTGTCGCAGGAAGGGCCCCGCAACTAGCCGGCGAGTTGCTTCAACTGGCCCAGCTGGTCGACCCGCTCCTCGTGTGACCGCGCCAGCGGCTCGGCGATCAGGCAACTCACCCCCGCGGCGCGGTAGGCCGACAAGCGCTGTTGGACCTGCTCGACCGAGCCGATGAGCGCGATCGACCGAACGAAGTCGTCGGGCACCGCGGCGGCCGCCTCCTCCTTCTTGCCCTGCAGGTAGAGCGCCTGGATGGTCTCGGCTTCTGCCGC
>JAHFVB010000329.1 GCA_023264755.1 Mycobacterium sp.
GGCGCGACGACGGCGGGTAGCCCGTGCAGCGCGGCGACCGCGCCGTCGGCATTCGCCGCCCACGCGGTCGCCCCCAACGCCGCGGCCCGCCGCAGATCCGGCCCGAAGGCTGCGCCACCGACGACCACGGGCACCCCCGCTGCGGTACTGGCCTCGATGAACCGTCGGGTGGTGGACAGCGCGCCCAGCATCGAACAACTCACCGCCACCGCCTCGGGGCCCACGTCCTGCAGGTACTGGTTGAAGCGCATGGGCGTGGTGGAAGCGCCGAGCTGAGTGGTGTCCCAGCCGTCGGCCCGCAGCGCACATTCGATGATCAACGCAGGCAACGCGTGCCACTCCCGCTCGGCGCATGCGACCAGTACCCGGCCCCGGGTGGCGGGGGTACGGCGAACGTGCGCCATGACGACCTTCGTCGCCGACACGGAGAGCGCCGTCGCCGCGTGCTCCTGGGCGACGGTCCATTCACCGCTCTGCCAACGGATTCCGACGGACCGCTGGACCACGGCGATGACATTGGTCAGCACGTCGACCGGCTCGACGCCGTCGTTGAGCAGCTGTTCGACCAGAGCCAAGGTCGTGGCCCGCTCGCCGGTGGCCAACGCCGCTTCGTAGCTCTGCAGATGGCTGGGGCCCACGCTCAGGGTCCGCACGTGATCGCGAGCAGTGCGATGTCGTCGTGGGGGCGACCGTCGAGCTGCTCGACGACGTCACGCTCGACGGCTTCGCAGATGACCTCCGGGGCCGCTCCGGCGTAGGGCGCTAGCAGCGCCATCAGTCGGTCCAGCCCGTAGAAGCCGGCGTCCGTACGGGCTTCGTCGATGCCGTCGGTGAACATCAACATGGAGTCACCGTGTTCGAGGCGCAGCGTGGCCGGCTGGTACTTGGCCTCGGCCGACAGCCCGATCGCCAGGCCCGACACCTCGAACTGTGTCACGGTTCCGTTGGCCCGCAACACGATTGGTGGCGGATGCCCGGCCACCGCCAGCTCGACGTCGACGTGGTCGGGTGCGAGCCGCAGCCGCGCGCAGACGACGGTGACGAAGCGGTGGGCTTCGGTGGTGTGCAACACGGTGTTGAGCGCCTCGAGCAACACCGCGGGCGCACGGTCGAAGTACGCCGCCGTGCGGATGCTCTGACGGGTTCGATCGGTGAGGACGGCGGCCTCGACACCCTTACCGGCCACGTCGCCCAGCGAGACCGTCCAGTCGTCCCCCGCGCCGTGGACGTCGTAGAAGTCGCCCCCGACGTCGAGATGCTCCGCAGCCGGCCGATACCTGGCAGCCAGTTGGATGCCGTCGAGCTCCGGAAGTGCGAGCGGACGGATGCGGTGCGCGAGCTCCGAGGCGATGAGTGCGCGTTCCTCGTACAGCCGAGCCGAGTCCAGCGCCATCGCGGCGCGGGAGGCGATGTGCTCGGCGAGCACGAGTTCGCCGTCGTCGAAGCCGCGCCCTCCGTCGCGAATCAATACCAACGCACCCAGGGTGGCGCCGCGCGCATTGAGTGGAAGGCCGACGACTTCGGTCGGATTGCGTTCCGCAGCTTCGGCTCTGAGCGCCGAATGCGGGATCATGCTGGCCAGCACGTCGGTCGCATCGGGGCCGGTGCCGGATTCGGGGCTGACGAAGAGGCGATCGGTCCGGCCGCTGCGCAACAGCCGATCGAGCGCCGCCCCGGAGGCCGAACTGCGCGAAACGGTGGCCTTGAACTTCGGGTCGTCACCGCCGAAGAAGGTGAGCCCGCCGCTGGTGCTGTCCGGCATGACCAGGGTGGCCCAGTCCGCCAGCCGGGGCTGGACGAGGGTGATCAGCCGCAGGGCCGTACGACGAAGATTCAGCGAACTGGACAGATCCATCGCCTGATCGGCGAGCTCGGCCCGCTCGGCTGCCAGCCGCAGGGCAGCCGCCCCCGCCGCCGGATCGTCGTTCCACAACCGAGCCAATCTCACCTGCGCCTCATCGAATTTCTCGATCACACCGGCTCACGCGCCCCGATGAGAGGCGCTGCGGGAATGTCTAGGAGCGTATGCCCCGGAGGGAGTGGCTGGAAGCTCAACCTGCCCCGAAGGTACACGGCAGCCGCGATCGCGTCACATCGCGCAGCTCGACCTGACCTGCGCGTTACGATCGCGCGTGTCTCCTTCGCAGCCCGACTCCGCTGCCCCCGTAGTTCCACCCCTCCCGGTTCCGGACGTCCCTGGCGCCGACGCCCCGCGCGGCCTGCCGCGCCGTGCCGACCTCACCCGAGAGCAACGGCTGGTCGTCGACGCCTCGGCCCTGGCCGATCTTGGCCTGCGCACCGCCGTCGCCTCGCTAGTGGGTGCGGCGATGTTGCCGACGCTGGCCGGTGCCGTGCTGCGCCCGGCCGACAGCCGGGCCGAGCGGGACGCGTTGGCCTTCTACGCCGAACTGGCGGCGGCTCGCGATCCCGAGCGCTCGTTTCCCGCCCCCACCTCCCCGCCACGCGTCTCGTCGCGGGCCGCCAACCCCATCGCCGAATGGCAAGCCCATGGCCAGGTGCGAAACCTCAAATTCGACAGCAGCTTTCAGGCGATCAACCCGGCGCTGCGCGAACGCCGCAGCGGATATGCGCGCAACAACGTCGTACACGCCCAGCACTGGACTCACGACGACGGACCACATCCCACCCTGTGCGTGATCCACGGCTTCCTGGGCTCGCCCTACCTGTTCAACGGCCTGTTCTTCTCGCTGCCCTGGTTCTACCGCTCCGGGTACGACATCCTGCTCTACACCCTGCCCTTCCACGGTCGGCGCGCCGAAAAGCGTTCGCCCTTCAGCGGTTACGGGTACTTCGCCGACGGATTCGCGGGCTTCGCCGAGGCCATGGCACAGGCCGTTCACGACTTTCGTTCGGTACTGGACCATCTCGAGTACACCGGCGTCGACCGCATCGCCCTGACCGGAATGTCGCTCGGGGGCTATACCTCGGCGTTGATCGCCAGTGTGGATGACCGCATCCAGGCCGTCATCCCCAATGTTCCCGTCGTGGAACCGGAGTCGCTGTTCGACGAGTGGTTCCCGGCCAACCTGCTGGTGCGGCTGGGCAATCGGGTGACCGGAACCGATCGCTCGCTGTCGGCGGCCGCATCGCTGTACCACTCCCCGCTCAACTATGCGCCCCTGGTACCGAAGGACCGCAGGTTGATCATCGCGGGGCTCGGCGACCGGCTGGCGCCTCCCGAACAGGCCGAGGCGCTGTGGAGGCACTGGGACCGATGCGCGTTTCACTGGTTCCCCGGCAACCACGTCCTGCACGTCAGCCAGCCCGACTACCTACGCAGGATGACCCGGTTCATGCGGGACTTCATGTTCGTCTGACGCGCTGGTCACTCCTTGACCGCGGTGACCAGACTGATTGCGCCCGCCATCGGGCCGGCCTCCGGATCGTCTTCGGGGATGGGCCTGCCCAGCGCCCGCAGGTAGCCGGATAGCGGGGTCTCCTGCGCCGACCAGCCACGGGCGCCGAACCATTCGGCGGCCGGCGCGTGCTGTTGGTTGTAGGTGAGCGTGAAGAACGTGCCTTCCTCGCCCGCGGCTCGCTCCTGCTGCTGCTTGGCTTCGAAGGCTTCCCGAGGCATCGGGCGGCCCTCCTCCACGGCCACCCAACTCGCCGCGCTGGTGAGCCGTTCGATGCCCGAGAACAGTTGTTGCTGGGCTTCGGCGGGCAGGTAGATGAGCAGCCCCTCGGCCATCCACGCCGACGGCTGGGAGGCATCGAACCCGGCGGCCGTCAGAGCGGCGGGCCAGTCGTTGCGCAGGTCGACGGCCACCTCGCGGCGCTGGGCCAACGGGAGGTCGCCGTGTTCGGCGAGCGCTTCGCGCTTGAAGTCGAGGACCCGGGGTTGGTCCAGTTCGTAGACGACGGTGCCCTGCGGCCACGGCAGCCGGTACGCCCTGGAGTCGAGCCCGGCGGCGAGGATGACGAATTGGCGCACCCCTGCGGCGCAAGCTCGCTCGCAAAAGCCGTCGAAGTACTTGGTGCGCGCGCCCTGGAAGGAGGTGAAGTGGCTGCCGAAGTCGGAACGCAGGCGCTGCACACCGCCGGCGTCGGCGCCCGTGCCGTGGTCGTCGAGCACCGCGGCCCACTCGCCACCGACCGCGCGACAGAAGAGCTCGGCGTAGGGATCCAGGGCCAGCGGTTCGGGCTTCTGTGCCTCCAAGGCCCGGGCCGCGGCGACGAACAACGCCGTGGAACCAACGCTGGTGGTGATGTCCCAGGTGTCGTCGTCAGTGCGCATGCCTCCGGTATACCCAAGGAAGCTGGCAACGTCGGCCGGTCGTCAGACCAGCGGACGGCCCGTCCGGATCCTCCAGTCGAGGTCCTTGAGCAGCACGTTGAAGGGGAACTGCCGGACGAACCTCGGCAGCAGGTTGTTGACGGTGCGCACCCGAGCCATCAACCGGTCGAAGCGCCGTTGCCGGTCGACGTCCCAGGGCAACCGCATCTCGTCCCGGAAGCGTTGCGGCAGAAACCCGGTGGTGATCAACAGATTGACGTCGTCGAGTCGGCGCTGGATCGGAGCCGGCAGCTTCACCTTGCCAATGCGGGCCAGGGCGATCGGGTACAGGTAGTCGCGGACGGTGTCGTCGATGTGGACCTGGTCCAGCGAGCGCCGCCAGTACGCGTCGAAGGCGGCCCGGTCGGCGGGCCACATGTCGGGTGGCACCTGCAGGGTGGTCGCGAGTGACATGTGGTCGCGGTAGTGCCGGTCGGCGGTCTCCTCGTCGAGCTCACCCACCAGGATGCGGGTCACGTCGAGGTCGCCCTTGTAGAGGCACGCCGCGACCCACATTTGCAGGTCCTTGTCGAAGGCGTTGTACTGCACAGGGCTGGTTTCGGTCGAATGGACCTGCGCGTGGGCCCGGTTCACCGCCCTGCGGAACGCCGCCTTCTGGGCATCGGTCCCGTTGCTGGCCACGGCCAGGTAGGTGAAGGTGGTGCGCGCGCGCTTGATCGGGTGCAGGTCGGCACGCCCGCTGTGCACCCGGCTCTCCACGACGCCGTAGCCGACGCCTGGACGCGCCAGTTGCATGATGACGTTGGCGGCGCCGGCGAGCAGCGCCACCCCCAACGGGCCGTCCCCCACGTCCGGGCCGCGGCGGGGTCTGCGCGCGGCCGACCTGGCCCGATCGCTGACCGCACGCTCGACGTGGGAAATCGGTTCACTGACCGTCATGGTCACCCCTCATCACAAATCAGGAAACGTGTGTTTCCCGATATTGCCGCTCACTGTCGACCGATGTCAAGATGGTCTGATGCCCCAGCCCCGTCCCTACGGCGGCGTCGAAGCCCCCGAGCGGCTCGCGCAGCGACGCCGGCGGCTGCTCGAGGCCGGGCTGGAGCTGCTCGGCGGTGCGGACGACCCGCCAGAACTCAAGGTCCGAGACATCTGTCGACAAGCCGGGATCTCGGCGCGGCACTTCTACGAGTGCTTCAGCGACAAGGACGAACTGGCCGCTGCGGTGTTCGACTGGGTGATCGCCGACATCGCCGCCACCACACAGGCCGCCGTCGCGGCAGCGCCGCGCGAGGAGCAGAACCGGGCCGGAATCACGAACTTGGTCCGCAGCCTGGCAAGCGATCCCCGGGTCGGGCGCCTGATGTTCAACCCTCAGCTGCTCAATCCCGTGATCGCTCGGAAGCGGGCCGGGCTGGGCGGCTTCTTCGCCCTGTTGAGTGGCCAGCACATGACCAGCACCTATCGGGTACCCGAGGACGAGCGAGTCAAGGCGTTGTCGCACTTCGTGGTCGGCGGTGTCAGTCAGACCATCGGCGCCTGGGTGTCCGGCGACGTCGCGCTCGACCAGGCCCAGCTCGTCGAGCAACTCACCCGAACCCTGGATGGGCTCGCGGTGCGCGAAGCGGACCCGACCTAGCCGGACACCGCCGCTGCCGGCCGCCGCTCGGCGGCCGTCTTGGGTACCGTCGCGACATCCTGCTCGGTGAATTCCTTGGTCCAGCAGGCGAACTCGAGAGTGATGCCATCGG
>JAHFVB010000027.1 GCA_023264755.1 Mycobacterium sp.
ACCCACGTCGGCGCACGAAGCGGAGCGCGCGTGGCTGCAGGGTCGGATACCTCCGCCGTGCGGTGCGGCGCGATCGTCGCTGCGGGCGATCGACCTGTTCTCCGGCTGCGGCGGGCTTTCGATCGGGTTGGCCGAGGCGGCCCGCGCGTTGGGCCGCCCGTTCGAGCCGGTACTGGCCGTCGACGTCGACCCCATCGCCGCGCAGACCTACGCCGCGAACTTCCCCACCGCCACCACCCGGTGCGACGACGTGGCCGCCGTGCTGCCCGGGGCAGTGAGCACCCGACTGACACCCGCCGAGCGGCTGCTGTCCAGGCGGTATCCCGACGTCGACGTGCTGGTCGGTGGACCACCGTGCCAGGGCCACAGTGACTTCAACAACCGGACCCGGCATCACGACCAGAAGAACGAGCTGTACTCGACGATGGTCCGCGCCGCGGAAGTGTTTGCCCCCCAACATATTCTGATCGAGAATGTGCCGGGCGCACTCAACGACCGCCGGTCGGTGGTACAGCGTGCCGGCGACGCGCTCGAAAAGCTCGGGTACGGCGTCGCCATCGGCGTCGTCGACCTCAGCCAGCTAGGGGTACCGCAGCGGCGCCGCCGGCTGGTGCTCATGGCGAGCCTCACGCACGGCGTCACCCCGGAGCAGGTGGCCGAGCGGCATCGTCGGCCCCCCTGCGACGTCGGCTGGGCATTTCAGGACCTCGAGACGCTGCCCGATGCGCGTCGGACCAACCTGCTCGACGCGGTCGCGCAGTCGGCGCCCGCGACGCGTCGCCGCATCGACTACCTCTTCGACAACGACCTGTCCGAGCTGCCCGACAGCCAGCGGCCGAACTGCCACTCCGGCGGCGGCCACAGCTACAAGTCGATCTACGGACGGCTGGCGTGGGACAAGCCGTCGCAGACCATCACCACCGGCTTCTACAGCATGTGCATGGGACGCTACGTCCACCCCAGTCAGCGCCGCACCATCACCGCGCACGAAGCCGCACGGCTGCAATACATTCCGGACTGGTTCTCCTTCGCCGGAGTCACTCAACGCACGGCACTGGCCCACATGATCGGCAACGCCGTGCCGTCGCGGCTGAGTTACGCCGTCGCGTTGGAGTGGCTGCGGTGAAGGTCGTCGGCCTGTTCGCGGGGATCGGCGGGCTCGAACTCGGGCTGTCGGCCAGCGGGCACCAGGCCCAGCTGCTGGTCGAGAGCGCGCCCGCCGCCCAGCACGTGCTGCGCCAGCGCTTCCCCGACACCAAGCTCGAGGGTGACGTCCGCGATCTCGTCGGCCTGCCCGTCGGCACGGAGCTGGTGGTGGCGGGCTTCCCCTGTCAGGATCTCAGCAGCGTGGGCCGCAAGGTCGGAATCGATGGCGCGAGAAGCAGTTTGGTCGGTGAGGTGTTTCGCCTGCTGCAGCAGACGGACGTGCCGTGGGTGGTGTTGGAGAACGTGCCGTTTCTGATGTCGCTGGCCCAGGGGGCGGCGTTGCGGCTCGTCACCGAGGCGTTCACCGAGTTGGGGTATCGGTGGGCCTACCGGGTGGTCGACACCAACGGGTGGTTGCCGCAGCGCCGCAACCGGTGGTACTTGGTAGCCAGCCGGGTCGGCGATCCACGCGAGGTACTGCTGGCCGACGACGACGAAAGGCCAGCGCCCACCGGCGGTTACCCGGACGTCGCGTGTGGCTTCTACTGGACCGAGGGGATGCGCTCGTTCGGTTGGGGCGTCGACTGCGTCCCCCCGATCAAGTGCGGATCCTCGGTGGGGGTGGCCTCACCGCCGGCCATCCGGCTGCCGTCGGGTGACTACGTCACTCCGGATCTGCGCGATGCCGAGCGGCTGCAGGGCTTTCCCGCCGATTGGACCGCACCCGCCGAGGAGGTCGCCAAGCGCGGCGAACGCTGGCGCATGGTGGGCAACTCGGTCAGCACACCGGTCGCGGGGTGGATCGGGCGCCGGCTGGCCCACCCCGGCCAGTACGACGGCGCAGGCGACCAGCCGTGGACGGGCGCGAAGTGGCCGCGCAAGGCCGCCTGGGCGGACCTCGACGGGGTGGTGCACGCCGCCGACGTCGGCCCGTGGCCGGAATACCGGACCGGCCCGGGCCTGGCCGACTTCCTGCAGTACCCACCCAAGCCGCTCTCGGCGCGGGCCGCGTCGGGATTCCTGCGCCGCACCCAGAAGGGCACGCTGCGCTTCCCGCCGGGGTTCCTCGCGGAACTGTCGGCCTACGCCCAGGCCTACGTCCAGGCCTAAGGGGATAGAGGGGGTCTAGAGGCGGCCTAGAGGGGGTTAGGTGAGCTTGCTGCCCTGCCGCCACTGATCCCACGGCACGGCCCAGTCGCCGTTCTGCCACAGCTGCTGCGGCTTGCCGCCGGTGTTGCGGATCTCGACGACGTCGCCGGGCACCGAGAAGTCGTAGAACCACTTGGCGTTGTCACCGTTGAGGTTCAGGCAGCCGTGGCTGGTGTCGGTGTTGCCCTGTGCCCAGATGGTCGCGTTGAGCTGGTGCAGGTAGATGCCGTCGGTGCTGATGCGGGTGGCGTACGGAATGGTCTCGCGGTATCCGAGCCGGCTGTTGATGGGCAGCCCGAACGTCGAGGAATCCATGATCACCGGATTCGCCTTGTCCAGCACGGTGTAGATACCCGACGGGGTCCAGAAGGACAGGGTGGTGTCGCCGAAGGTCTGGGTACCGCCCATCCCCATCGACGTGGGCATGGTTCGCACCAGCGCGCCGTTGTTGAACACGCTCACCTGTTTGGTGTTGTCGTCGGCGATGGAGACGTGCGCGTCGCCGATCCGGAACGAGGCGTGCGCGTCCTCTTCCCCGTACAACCCGTCGCCCAGCGGCGTGCCGTAGATGTTGGCCGTGACACTCACTGAACTGCCTGGGCTGTAGTACTTCTCGGGCCGCCAGTGCGCGTTCTGGTCGTCGACCCAGTACCAGGACCCCACGACCGGTGGCGTCGTGGTGACGATGAGGTGCCGTTCGGCGTTGGCCTTGTTGGAGATGGGTTCGTCGAAGTGCGCGACCAGCACGGTGCCGATGCCGTAGGTCCCGCCGTCCTTCAGCAGGCCACCCGAGGTGGTCTCGAAGTCGACCTCGGTCTGGTTGCTCGGCGACACCGTGGTGAAACTCGAGGCCTGCCGCGACGGCATCCCGGTCGGCCCCAGAGCGGACACGGTCATCGTGTACGTGCGGCCATAGCCGAGCTGGTTCGTCGGCTTCCAGGCCTTGCCGTCGGGGGTCAGCACGCCTGGGATGGCCTTGCCGGAGTCGTTGACCATCTTGACGTCGGTAATGGTGCCGGTCATCGCCGCGATCTGCACGGGAGCCGCGGGGTTGATGCCGCGGGCGGCCGGCGGCGGCGTCACCGACAACGTCGCCGGCAAAGGTGCCGGGACCGCCGGCGCGGGGGCGGACGGAACTTGCGCCGAGGCGGTGACGGCGCGGTCTTGCCCGTCGGCGGCGGTGGTCAGGATGACGCCGCCCGACACGGCGAGTACAGCAAGGACAGCCGCCAGCCAGGCACGACGGACAGGCGTAGTAGAACGCAATCAAACTCCAGTGTTTTTTCGGCAACTGCCGGATGACGAATGGCCATGGTAAGCGGTTCATCCAGCGCGGGCCAGTCCGCCCCGTCGGCCCCAGCTCAAACCCTCGATCGACGGCGTTCCGATCCCACTGGCGCGGACCGAGCGGCCCACGCCAGCAAATCGTTTGGCGGCCGTTCGCCCCACTCCCGCCCGCGTCCTCCTGCGCTCGAAGGCCATTTCAATAATGGCCGTATATCTTTAGGCGGACGAACTAGACGATTATCGTGAAGCCGACGAATTCGTGGGCGGGCGACAGGTGCTTAGGCGAGGGGGACCGTTGACGCTTTGCACGGGCATGAACGCCGACACTGCTGAGAGCCGGACGAGCGCGGACCGGTCCGCCCGCTGATGGCCCGGCACGTCCAGTCCCAAGACGACTCGGCCTGGGAACCGCCGACGATCCTGAAGGTGTCCGGCGGCGCTGGGCGATCGGGGCTGAACCAATTGTTCGGCAGCGGCGTCGACGTCATCGACCCCGTCGACGAGATCATCGACGAGCTGACACAGCTGCGCGCCTGTGAGGGAGCGACGGGGCACACCAGAGCCGGCATGGTCGCCGAAAGCGACGCGTTCGGGCACTGGGTCTACTTCCCTTGGAAGAATGCCGTCGTCCGCTATCCGGACCCCGACGATCACTACGAATTGCGGACCTTCCGCAACCGGCACGTCATCACGGCCGATGAGCATCGCCTGCTGCGCAACCAGACGGTGGCCTTCTTCGGGCTCAGCGTGGGCCGCCGGGTGCTCAGCCAGGTGGCCCAACTGGGCATCGGCAATCGCTACCTGTTCGGCGACCCAGACCGCATCAGCGTCACCAATCTGAATCGGCTCAATTCGTCGATGAGCGAGGTCGGGCTGTCCAAGACGGTCAGCGCGGCTCGCGAGATCAGCGACATCGATCCCTACATCTCGCAGGTGCACCTCACCGGTGGCTACACCGTCCCCGAGGCCGAAGAGGCGATGGATCAATGGCGCCCGCTGGTGATCGTCGAAGAGGTCGACGATCTGCGCACCAAGGCCGCCGTGCGGCAGTACGCCAGGGCCAACCGCATACCGGTGGTGATGGCCACCGACGTGGGTGACATCTCGGTGGTCCACGTCGAGCGCTACGACACCGAGGACGTCGCGCCGTTCAGTGGCCGGGTCTCCGAGGACGCCTTCGCGCGGCTGCTCGCCGGTGAGTTGAGCCAGCAGGAACTGGTGTCGGTGCTGCTGGAGGTCTCGGGCAAGGAGGCTGCGCTGGGCTCGCCGCGGCTGATCAAGTCGTTCCTGGACATCGGCCGCGGCCTCGCGGGGCTCGCGCAGTTGGGCACCACCGTCGGGATGGGGGCCTCGCTGGCCGCGCTGGCCATCCGCGAGATCGCCCTGGGGCGCCCGCTGCCCTCCGGTTCGTACTGCGCTGATCCGCGGGCGCTGCTGTCGCTGGGTGAATCGGTCACCGACGACGAGCGCGACGCCATCATGTCTGCATTCGAGAGCGCATTCGGAATGGCGGCGCGGGACGGCGCCACGGCCAGTTAGCCCGCCATGCGCCCCAACCTTCGTGCGACGGTGACCCCATGAGCGAATCGGGTCTACCCGTGACGGTGGCACGTTTCCTGCGGCGCGGCGCGCTGCTCATCGTGGTGTGCTGGGTGGCGCTGGCGGCGTTCGTCAACATCGCCGTGCCGCCCCTGGAGAAGGTCGGCGAATCCCGCGCGGTGGCGGTCACCCCGCCCGAGGCGCCGTCGATGTTGGCCCTGCGCCACGACGGTCAGGTCTTCGGCGAATCGGACTCCAACAGCATCGCGATGGTCGTGCTCGAGTCGGGCGCCCCGTTGGGCCCGGCCGCGCACGGCTACTACGACCAGCTGGTCAAGGCCCTGCGCGCCGACACCAGCCACGTCCAGCACGTCCAGGACCTGTGGAGCGACCCGCTCACGGCCTCCGGATCGCAGAGCGGCGACGGCAAGGCGGCCTACGTTCAGGTGAGCCTGGCCGGCAACATGGGGGAAGCTCAGGCCAACGCGTCGATCGACAGCGTGCGCCAGGTGGTGGCGGCCCATCCCCCGCCCACCGGACTCAACGTCTACGTGACGGGACCGGCGGCGTTGTTCGCCGACCAGGTTCAGGCCGGCGACCAGAGCATGAAGACGATCACGGGGCTGACGTTCGTGGTCATCATCATCATGTTGCTGCTGGTCTATCGGTCCGTTGGCACGGTCCTGCTGATGCTGCCGATGGTGGTGATCTCGCTGGGGGCCACCCGCGGGGTGATCGCGCTGCTGGGCCAGCAGCAGCTGCTCGGCCTGTCCACGTTCGTGGTCAGTCTGGTGACCGCCCTTGCGATCGCGGCGGGTACCGACTACGCCATCTTCTTCGTCGGCCGATACCAGGAGGCCCGCCAAAGCGGGGAGGACCGCGAGACCGCGTTCGCGACCATGTACCGCGGCACCGCTCACGTGGTCCTAGGTTCCGGGCTGACCATCGCCGGGGCCACCTTCTGCATGACGTTCTCGCGGCTCACCCTCTTCCACACCATGGGTCTGCCGCTGTCCATCGGGATGCTGGTCTCCCTGTTGGCCGCGTTGACGTTGACGCCGGCCATCATCGCGCTGGGTAGCCGGTTCGGACTGCTCGAACCCAAGCGGCCCACCATTTCTCGGCGCTGGCGCCGACTGGGCACCGCGGTGGTGCGGTGGCCGGCTCCCATCCTGGTCGCGACGATCGCCGCAGCCCTGGTCGGGCTGGTGGCCCTGCCCGGTTACGTACCCGGCTACAACGACCGGGACTACCTACAGGACGACGTTCCGGTCAACGTCGGTTACGCCGCCGCCGATCGACACTTCGACGCCGCGCGCATGAATCCCGAACTGGTGCTGGTCGAAAGCGATCACGATCTGCGCAACCCGACCGATTTCCTCGTCATCGACAAGATCGCCAAGGCCCTGTTCCGGGTGCCCGGCGTAGCCCGCGTGCAGACCATCACGCGGCCGGAGGGCAGGCCGATCCAGCACAGCACCATCCCGTTCCAGATGGGGATGCAGACTGCCGGTCAGACGATGAACGAGAAGTACAACGAGGACCGCATGGCGGACCTGTTGACGCAGACCGACAACATGCAGACCACCATCGACACGATGACGAAGATGGCGAGTCTGACCCAGCAGATGGCGGCCACCACACACAACCTGGTCACCAAGTTCCAGGGTACGACCGTCGACATCGCCCAATTGCGCGACAACATCGAGAATTTCGACGACTTCCTGCACCCGCTGCGCAACTACCTGTACTGGGAACCGCACTGTTACGACATCCCGGTGTGCTGGTCGCTGCGCGGGCTGTTCGACACGCTCGACGGCACCAACACCCTGACCGACGACACCCAAAACCTGCTACCCGACTTGGAGCGGCTGGACACGCTGCTGCCGCAGTTGGCCGCGCTGCTACCGCCGCAGATCGAGACCATGAAGTCGATGAAGCAGATGATGCTGAGGATGTATCAGACCCAGAAGGGTCAGCTGGATCAACAGGCGGCGGCCACGGAGAACTCGTCGGCGATGGGCCAGGCCTTCGATCAGGCGCGCAACGACGATTCGTTCTACCTACCGCCGGAGGCGTTCGCCAACCCGGACTTCCAGCGCGGGATGAAGCTCTTCATCTCGCCGGACGGCAAGTCGGTGCGCTTCACGATTACCCATCAGACGGATCCCGCGTCGGCAGAGGGAATCTCGCGAATCGAACCCATCAAGATGGCCGCCAAGGAGGCGATCAAGGGCACCCCGCTGGAGGGCTCCAAGATCTACGTCGGCGGGACGGCGGCCACCTTCAAGGACATCCGGGACGGCACCGAGTACGACCTGATGATCATCGGGCTCGCCTCGGTGTGCCTGATCTTCATCATCATGCTGCTCATGACGCGCAGCGTGGTGGCGGCGGTGACCATCGTCGGCACCGTCGTGCTGTCGCTGGGCGCCTCGTTCGGATTGTCGATCCTGATCTGGCAGCACTTCGTCGGGTTGAAGTTGCACTGGTCGATCATCGCGCTGTCGGTCCTGGTGTTGATGGCCGTCGGTTCCGACTACAACCTGCTGCTGGTGTCACGGCTCAAGGAGGAGGCGCACGCCGGGTTGAAGACGGGCATCATCCGCTCGATGGCCGGAACCGGGGCAGTGGTGACCTCGGCGGGGCTGGTCTTCGCGTTCACCATGATCTCGATGGTGGTCGGCGATCTGCGCGTCGTCGGCCAGGTCGGCACCACGATCGGGTTGGGGCTGCTGTTCGACACGCTGGTGGTGCGCGCGTTCATGACCCCGTCGATCGCGGCGCTCATGGGGCGCTGGTTCTGGTGGCCGCAGCGCCCGCCGTGGTCCAGGCAGGCGCGGGCTCAGCGGCCCGAGCCCGTCACCGAACCCGTGCCGTCCGCATGAGCACCGCCTAGCCCGTCATCGCCCGTCGCGCCGCTAGCCCGGTTCCAACCAGATTCCAAACCCGGGTCGCCATCATCTGCGGCATGACTCGTGCCAAGGGCCGCCACGCCGGTCGGCTGGCCGCCGTGACGGCGTCGACCGGCGCACTGCTGATATTGGCCATGGGCGTTTCGGCCTGCTCGACTGGGCCGGCGGCGGTGAGCAAGGACGACATTGCCAGCCAGATCAGCGCGAAGATGACCGACGCGGCGGGCAACAAGCCGGATTCGGTGACCTGCCCGGGCGACTTGAAGGCCGCAGTCGGTGCGGAGCTGAACTGTGCGATGAAGGTCAAGGGGGCGCCCTTCAACGTCAACGTCACGGTGACGTCCGTCGACGGCGACCGAGTGAAGTTCGACATGGTGGAAACCGTCGACAAGGACGACGTCGCCAAACAGATCAGTGATCAACTCGCGAAGCAGTTCGGGAACGCACCCGAGTCGGTCACCTGCCCGGACAATCTGAAGGGCACCAAGGGGGCCACGCTACGTTGCGAACTGACCGACGCGGGCCAGACCTATGGCGTCACCGTTACGGTCACCGACGTCCAGGATGGCGGCGACGTGCTCTTCGACATCAAGGTCGACGACCAACCGAAATAGGTTCCGAGCAGCACCAGCGGGGTGTGCTGCTCGCGGGTATCGTCAGCAAACTATGAGTCTGCTGAACGGCGGGGCGGCAGTCGAATACCTGCTGTCGGGCTCGATCGAGGCGCGCGTCGCGGGCACCCCGGTCGCCCTCGGGGGGCCGAAGCAACGTTGCGTGCTGGCGGTGCTGCTGTGCAACCACGAAAGCGTCGTCAGCATCGACCGGCTGATCGACTCGGTGTGGGAGGACGACGCCCCGGCCAAGGCGCTGGCCTCGGTGCGGTCCTACGTCGCCAACCTGCGCCGAATCCTCAATGCCACGGAGCCCGGGCTCACCGGCCCGCAGCGGCTCGAGTCGCGGCCCAACGGTTACCGGCTGAACTTGCTCGACGGCGACTCGGTGGATCTGCACCGCTTCGAGTCGCTGGTGTCGGCGGGGCGCACGGCGCTCGTCGGACACAACCCGGGCGGAGCGGTCGGCACGCTCGGCGAAGCGTTGGCCCTGTGGCACGGCGACCCGTTCGGAGAGTTCGCCTACCGCGACTTCGCTGCTCCCCATGCGCTGCGTTTCGCGGCGCTGCGGGCGACTGCCATCGAGGCCCGCCTCGATGCGGCGCTGCAGCTTGGGGCGGGCGCCGACTTGGTACCCGACATCGAGGCGGCGGTGGCGCAGGACCCGGTGCAGGAACGGTTGTGGGGACATCTGATGCTCGCCCTCTACCGGGCGGGCCGCACCGCCGACGCGGTGCGCGCCTTCGACCGAGCCTGTGCCACCCTGCGCCGAGAGCTCGGCAACGGCCCGAGCGAGGGTCTGCTGACCCTGTTCGAGAAGATCAGTGCCGACTCCGTCGAGCTATCCGCGCAGCCGCTCCGTCCCGAAGCCGACATCCGGCCCGATTCCTCGGCGCCACTGCCGTTCGTCGGCCGCGAGGACGAACTGCGCATCGTCGGGGCTGCGGTGCGGCGGGCCGGTACCGGCGGGCTGACCTTGGTCACCGGGGAAAGCGGCATCGGCAAGACGGCGCTGGCGCTCGAAGCCGCCCACCAGGGCCGCGCCGCGGGCGCCGTGGTCGCCTGGGCGGCCCACCCGAGCGGGATCGCGCTCCCCCTGCTGTGGACCTGGATTCAACTCCTGCGACAGCTGGGCGCCGAGTTGGGCGAGACGGCCCGCGCCGCGGTGCGACAGGCGGCCCCGGGTGTCGTCGATGCGCTGGTCCCCGAATGGAACGACACCGACTCCCCCGCGCCGACCCCCTCGACCGGCTTCGCGCTCATCGAAGGGATCGGCAACGCGCTGGGGGCGTTGGCCGCGAGCCGACCGCTGCTGCTGGTGCTCGATGATCTGCAGCTCGCCGACGAAGCCTCGCTGAGTGCGCTCACCCTGCTCGCGGCTCGACACCCGCGCATTCCGATCCAGGTGATCGGCAACTGGACGTTCTTCGGCGCCGGCCGCCCGCTCAACAGACACTCGTTCGAACGCCTCCTCGGGATGAACGACACCACCGCGGTGCACCTCGGCGGTGTCGATCGTCAGGCCGCCGCACGTCTGGTCGACGCCGTCACCGGTGCGCCCACACCACAAGCCGTATCCGATGAGCTGTGGCACCAGACCGACGGCAACCCGTTCTACCTCAAGGAGCTCGCCCGTTGCCACCACACGGCCGGCGGGCTGGGAGGCGGCCCGATCATCCCGCCCGAGTCGGTGGTGGGCGTGGTCGGACGGCGACTCGACGCCCTCGGCGGGCCGGCTGGCCGGGTGCTGGCCGCCGCGGCGGTCATCGGACCGGACTTCGACGTCGCCGACCTGTCCGATGTCATCGAACTGCCAATCTCGGCGGTACAGGCGCGGCTGCGGACCGCCTATGAGGCCGGGCTGATCGACGAACTGCCCGAGCAGCCAGGGGCCTACCGCTTCGGCCACGGCCTGCTCCGGGAGGCGGTGCTCACCCAGCTTCCCGTCGCGGAGCGCACCGCCCTGCACGCCGCCGTCGCCGCCACCCGCGCGGCGGCGCTGAGCGTGGCCGCATACGAGTACGGCATTGCCGCAGCCGACCACGCCTGGCGAGCCGGCGCCGAGCTCAGTCCGGACACCGCGCTGGAGATTCACGAGACCGTCATCGCGCGGGCGTTGCTCCGCTCGGCCTACGAGGACGTCGCGGGCCTGGCGGAACATGCGCTGCAGCTCTGCCGCAGACTGCCCGCCAAACCCGAGCACCTCGAACGCCAAGCCACGCTGTGGCTGCACCTGGCCGGTGCCAAGGGCATTCTCGAGGGCCAGGGCGGCACGACGGCCACGGCTGCCGTGCAACGGGCCTTCGAGATCGGATGCGAGGCCAGGGGGCGCAGTTTCTACGGTGCGATGGCGTTGCAATGCCTGATGTTGTGCGGGCACGGTCGCATCGACGAGGCTGCGGTCATCGCAACCGGCCTTCGCGAACAGTACGAAAGGTCCGACGATCCCGACATCGGGGTGGCCAGCGACTTCGTCCACGTCTCGATCCACTTCCTACGTGGCGACATCGTAGGAGCGCTCGGCATCGGGCAGCACATGATGGAGACGTTCGCCCCACCCGAAACCGTGGCTGATCCCACCCACTTCTTCCACCCGCGAGTGCTGTGCTGGATGGCGCTCGGCGAGGCGACGCGCGGGAACCGCGACGCGATGCACGACTACGCCCGGCGCGCGCTGCAACTCGCCCGCCGCCAAGGCGACGTCTTCAACATCGTTGCCGCCAAGCTCGTGCTCGTCGAATCCGCGGCCATCCTCGGCGACGTCAGCGGCACCGCTGCCGCCGCCGCTGCCGTCGACGCAGAATTCGCCTCGGCGGGTGGCTACCAGTGGGCGGCCGCGGCCAGGATCATCAGCGTCTGGGCGCGAGTGCTCGAGACGGGTGAGGACGACTCGGCGCGCGCCTTCGCGGCGTTCGACGAACTGACCGCGGATGGCACCACCGCGATGAACTCCATGTTCCTCGGGCTACTCGCCGACATCGAAATGCACTGCGGCCGTGTCGAACACGCCCAGGAAGTCCTGGCCCGCGCCCGGTTGCTGGCCCACACGACCGGCGAGCACGCCTGGGATGAGTTCCTCGATCGACGGCTGGTCGCGACGGCCCCGCCCGGCCCGCAAGCTCACCGGCTGCCCTTGTTGTCGGGCAACACCGCCCGCCACTGACGCCAGACCGCACGATCGGTCATCAAGTCCAGCACGCTGCCGAATCCGCTGGGATACCCCAGCGTGATCAGCCAGGGCCGGGCATCGCCCCGGCGCAGCTGGAAACCGCCGCGGTAGAACTGCCGCAGCCACGTCACCGCGAGTTCGTCGCGGGGAAGGTCGAAGATCACCACCGGTTCCCCCACGGCCAGTGTCGACCGGTAGTCGGCCAACTCCAGCGCCTCGTCGACCCAGTTCGCGTAGTCCCGGGTCACGCACCGCAGATTCGTGGCGCCCAACTGCAGTTCGACGTCGACCCAGGACGTGGCGCTGCGATTGCTGAGCAGGTAGGCCTCAGTCGAGGGCGGGGCCGTCGCCATGTCACTCCCCCGATCCGCCGACGTCGCACACCTCCGCGCGCAAACGTAGCGACGCCGGTTGGAATCTGATTGCACCGCCGCCCGAGCACGGTTCGAAGCGACGGGCTGGGGCGAATCGGGGCGCGCTAGTCTCGGCTGGTGATGGCACAGTCAGCCCGCGCGTCCCGTTGGAGCCGCCTCGGTTGCGCGTTGGTCGCCGTGGCGTTGGCACTGGCCGGCTGCGCCGAGGTGGCCCCCGACCGACGGCCGCAGGCCGCGGAGCTGACCGGTCAGCTTCGGGCCCTGCCAGGGGTGAAGAATGTCAGCAGCGACCTGACCGATGACGTCGCCGCCGGCAACGTCCATTTCTGGTTGTCGGTCGACGTGGCCGAGGACGTCACGCCCGATCAGGTCGCGGCGCTCACCACCCGGTTCCTGGACGCGCTTCGCAGCACCGACTACTCGGGCTACGACACCGAACTGAACGTGCACCGCGGCGACGATCTGTTCGCCGTCGACAGCGGTATGCACCCCGTCGTCAACGCCACCCAGATCGTCGACCAGGCTCGGGACTGGGCCGGGCTGCTCCGCGAATTCCCCGGAGCCACAGTCAATCTCCGAAGCGCGGTCGTCCATTCGGCGGATGCGACGTTGCCGGACCCACAAAAGGGCCATCCCACCCTGGGGGCCATCCAGTTCCCCGATCCGGCGAACTACACGGCAGTGACGGCCGCCGTCGCCACCCTCGGTGCCCGGTTCCCACAGCTGACCGACGGCATCTGGACGCTCGACGCCAGCAAGGCCCACCCGGCCACCATCACGTCGTCCAAGCGGCTGCCGAACCCAGCGGAGCTCGACGTCTGGACCAAGCTCAACGCCGACCAGACGATTCCGCACGTCGACGCGTTGAACGTCAACGCTCCGCAGACGCCGGCAGCGTGGTTCTCCGAGCAGCCCCTGACGCACGACCCGGCGGTCGCGCTGCGGCTGGCCACTGCTCATCTGCCGATCGTGGCCACCCTGCCCCCGCCGGTGCTCTACACCGCGAGCGATCAGCTGCAGGGGCGACGCGACTTCAACGTCCGCACCACCGGGCCGATCGCGGTCACCATCGGCGGCTGTACCGTCCGCACGTACCGGCCCGACTCCGACGAGCAGCGCTTGCTCGACGCCTACGAGCACTGCCGACCGTAACCCTGCGGTCGACCAAGACGTCCGTATCACGTGCCGACGCCGGCCGTTGGTGGTTTGATATCGGCAATCCGCGTGGGGACGCGGAAGCTGCGTTCCGGGGTGGGTTCGATCGCAGGGGGGATTCAGATGACGTTGCAGATGGATACGGATCCGTTGAGCGCTCCGACGTCGTTGCTCGCGCAGCTCGCCGAGCAGCTCGAGCGCGCCGACGACCCACGGCGGCAGCAAGATCGCCTAGCCGAGTGGTTGGAGGCCACGCTCAAGAACGAACTGGGGCTGTGCACCGTCGAGCAGGACCAGGACGGTGACATTCCCGTCCCGGTGGACGAGCTGGTGGTGTACGTCCGACGGGGCGAGCCGGAGTCGCACTTCCTGACGGTCGTCGCGCTGCTACTCGAGGATTTCGGTCTGACGCCCGAGGTGTTCGAGGCCGTCAACGCGATCAACGTTCAGGTGCCGATGACGAAGACGGTCGTCGACGTGGACAACCACCAGATCGTGACGTCGGTCGACCTTCCGGTGATCGACACGCTCTCGCCCCGAGACCTGCTGCTTGCCATCGAGACCGTCGCCGACACCGCGGATTACTTCGGCGGCTTGCTGCAGAACCGATTCGGCGGGGCGACAGCGCTGGACGCCTGAGTCCGGCACGCCCGACCCTGTCCTGTGCAGGCCACCGACAACTAGACTCCGGCCTGCAGGTCAGTCCACCGTTTCGAACACGTCGCCAAGGGGATGTCATGGGGTTGATGGACAAGATCAAGGGCGAACTGGTCGACATCATCGAGTGGTTCGACGACACCAGATCGACGCTGGCGTGGCGGTTCCCCCGCTACCAGAACGAAATCAAGAACGGCGCCGAACTGATCGTCCGCGAGGGGCAGCAGGCGGTGTTCGTCTACCGCGGGCAGCTCGCCGACAAGTTCGGACCCGGCCACTATCAACTCGTCTCGGAGAACCTGCCGGTCCTGTCGACCCTGCAGGGCTGGCCGCACGGCTTCCGTAGCCCGTTCCGCAGCGAGGTCTACTTCATCAACACCCGGCCGGTCACCGATCTGCGCTGGGGCACCCCGTCGCCGGTCACCGTGCGCGATCCCGACTTCAAGATGGTCCAGGTGCGCGCCAACGGACTGTGCGTGCTGCGCATCGCCGACCCCGCGATCTTCCTGCGCGAGGTCATCGGCACCGACTCGACGGTGACCACCGACGAGATCTCTGAACTGCTGCGCAGAATCATCACGCTGGCCTTCTCGGACATGATCATGGCCACCGGGCTCGGCGTCATCGAGCTACAGGGGCGCCAAGTCGAACTGTCCGACAAACTGCGCGACTTCGTGCAGGAGCGGGTGGACGACGAGTTCGGGCTCAAGATCGACAGCGTCACGATGAACATCACGCTGCCGGAGGAGATCACCCAGGCGATGACGCGCGGGGTCGCCCGCGGTGTCGAGCAGGGGGCCTATCTCGACAACGTCGGCCCGATGGATCGCCTGCAGCAGGGGGCGGCAGCCGAGGCGATGGTCGAGGCGGCTCGCAATCCCGGCGGGGGCGCGGGCTCGATGATGGGTGCCGGACTGGGCATGGCGCTCGGTCAGCAGATGGGCAACATGATGGCGGCCGGACAACAGGGTGGGTACGGACAACAGGGTGGGTACGGGCCGCAAGGCGGATCGCCGGCACCCGCCGGGCCTCCCCCGCTGCCTCAGGCCCAGACCTTCCACGCGGAGCTCAACGGTCAGGCCGTCGGGCCGCTGACCATCGAGCAG
Source organism: Mycobacterium sp. (assembly GCA_023264755.1). Lineage (GTDB taxonomy): Bacteria > Actinomycetota > Actinomycetes > Mycobacteriales > Mycobacteriaceae > Mycobacterium. Next base: position 15,109 of record JAHFVB010000027.1, read on the forward strand.
TTGGCGCAATACGCGTCCGCCGGCCAGCTGAATCCGAACTCCAACGTGTGGGCCGCCGGAATGCCGAATTGGGTTGCTGCGCAGACGGTTCCGGCGCTGGCCGGACTGTTCGCTCCACCCGCACCGCCCCCGCTGCCTCCACGCGGGGCACCCGCGTGAACGAGGGGCCACCCGGCCCTCCGCCAGGCCGTCCGCCGTATCCGCCACCGCCGCAGCAATATCCGCCGCAGCAATACCCACCGCCACCACCGCCATACCCGCAGCAGCAATACCCGCCGCCGCAATACCCACCGCCACCACCGCAATACCCGCCACCACCAGCGCCTCAGCAGCCTCCTCCACCTCAGCTGCGGGCCACCCTGCAGTCCACCGAGCAGACCCGCACCTATCCGTGCCACCAGTGCGGCGGGCAATTGGTCTTCGACATCCGGTTGCAGCAGCTGAAGTGCCCGAGCTGTGGCAACGTGCAGCCGATCGTCGAAGCCGCCGACCGCACGGTCGTCGAGCACGACCTGCGCGCGGTGTGGGGAGACCAGCGCTCGAGCTCCGTGTCCCGCTTCGCGGGAGCCGGCGGCGAGGCCGCGAAGAAGGAGATCGTCTGCCAGAACTGCGGCGGGCACACCACCTTCAGCGGGACGCTGACCGCGACCCGCTGTCCATACTGCGCAACGCCGATCCAGCGCGACGACGTCCACGACGCTCCCGATCGACTACCCGTCGACGCGGTGCTGCCCTTTCACATCGACGAGGCGAATGCCCGTGCGGAAGTGGACAAGTGGATCAACGGCCGCTGGTTCGCTCCGTCGGAGTTCAAGAAGTACAACCAGACCGGGTCGTTCTCCAGTATCTACGTCGCCTACTTCACCTACGACGCCACCGCCGTCACCGACTACACCGGCGAGTGCGGCAGGCACTACACCGTCACGGTCGGGTCGGGCGACGACGAGCACACCGAGACCCGCACCGAGTGGCGCTACGTCAGCGGCCGGGTGACCAATGCGTTCGACGACCTACCCGTACTGGCCAATACCGGCCTCGACGAAGAGAAGGTCCGCGAACTCGAACCGTGGCCGACGCAGTACGTGCGACCGTTCTCCGCGGAGTACCTCGCCGGACACCTCAGCCGCACCTACGACCTGACGGTCGAGCAGGCCTTCGGGGTGGCCAAGTCGTCGATGGAGACCACCATCGACTACACCGTGCGCCAAGACATCGGCGGCGACGAGCAGCGGGTGCACAGCCAGCAGACCAATTGGTCCGGCATGACGTTCAAGCACGTGCTGCTGCCGATCTGGCTGCTCACCGTCATATACGGCGGCAAGCCATTTCAGGTGTGCATCAACGGGTTCACCGGCGAAGTACAGGGCCGGCGACCCTACAGCGCGATCAAGATCGCGGCCGCCGTCACCGTTGCCGTGTTGGTAATCATCGCCATCGTGGTGGCGTACTCGTCGATGAAGGGGGGCTGAGGTGTTCATCTACGGATTGTTGATCGTCGCACTCCTGGTGCTGTTGTTGGTGGCGACGGGGGTCGCGGTCTACGCGGTGGCGCTGGCCCGGCGCAGCAAGGCACAACTGGCCGCCGGAATGGCGGCCGTGCCAGGCATGCCGACGGGCGCTCCACCGGAGTGGGCCGGCCAGCACACCCCAGAGGCGAAGATGCATCGCCGATTGGTCGTTCTGGCAAGGAGTTTGGCTGCGTTACCCCTTGGCGACGCGGCTTCGATCGAACGCCGGGCGGGCGTCGAGCAGCACATCCGGCAGCTCGACCAACGGCTGATCGACGTGGCCTTGGCCCCCGACGCCGCTCGCGCCGCCGCGGTCGCCGCGTTGGAGCCGGAGGTCGGCTCCGCCGAGACCGAGGTGGGTCTGCTGGCCACCGAGCCGCCGCTGAGGTGAGCCGCGGACAGGAAAGCCGCGCACGGCGCGGCAAGTCCAAGTATGTTCTGCGCGTGCATGAGTTCACCGTTGCCGCGGTCATGGCATTGACAATGGGCGCAGCGCTCTGCGGATGCGCACCGGCGGCCCAGGACACCACTGTTCAGCGCTCCACCGGAGCG
>JAHFVB010000028.1:0-3773 GCA_023264755.1 Mycobacterium sp.
CAGCATTTGCGGTATCCGCGGACGACCCTCCCGCACACGAGGTGCCCGAGACCGGTCACTACGCTTGACTCCATGGCCGACCTGACGATCCCCGCCGACCTCAAGCCCAAGGACGGCCGTTTCGGCTCCGGACCATCGAAGGTCCGCCCCGAACAGCTCCAGGCCCTGACCGCCGCGGCCCATCTGTTCGGCACGTCGCACCGGCAAGCACCCGTCAAGAACCTGGTGGGACAGGTCCGCGACGGCGTCAAGCAACTGTTCTCCGTTCCCGACGGCTACGAGGTCATCCTCGGCAACGGTGGATCGACGGCATTCTGGGACGCCGCCGCATTCGGCCTGATCGACAAGCGCTCGCTGCACCTGACCTTCGGAGAGTTCAGCGCCAAGTTCGCGTCCGCCGTGGCGGCCAACCCGTTCGTCGGCGATCCGATCGTGATCAAGTCCGAACCCGGCACCGCGCCCGAACCCCAGTCGGATCCCTCCGTCGACGTGGTCGCGTGGGCCCACAACGAAACCTCGACCGGCGTCGCCGTTCCCGTGCAGCGCCCCGCCGGAGACGCGCTGGTGGTCATCGATGCCACCTCGGCGGCCGGCGGACTGCCCGTCGACATCGCCGACGCGGATGCCTACTACTTCGCGCCGCAGAAGAACTTCGCCTCCGACGGCGGACTGTGGCTGGCCATCATGAGCCCGGCTGCGCTGGCGCGCGTCGAGGCCATCGCGGCCGGTGGCCGGTGGGTGCCCGACTTCCTGTCGCTGCCCATCGCCGTCGACAACAGCCTCAAGAACCAGACGTACAACACCCCGGCGATCGGCACGCTGGTGCTCATGGCCAACCAACTCGAATGGCTGCTGGACAACGGCGGGTTGGACTGGGCGGTCAAGCGCACCGCCGACTCCTCCGAGCGGCTGTACTCGTGGGCCGAATCGACCAGCTACACCACTCCGTTCGTCACCGATCCGGCAAAGCGTTCACAGGTCGTCGGCACCATCGACTTCTCCGACGACGTCGATGCCGCGGCCGTCGCGAAGCAACTGCGGGCCAACGGCATCGTCGACACCGAGCCGTATCGCAAGCTCGGCCGCAACCAGCTGCGCGTCGCGATGTTCCCCGCCGTCGACCCCGACGACGTCAGTGCGCTCACGACCTGCGTCGATTGGGTCGTCGAACACCTCTGAATCGCGCGCGACCTCGTGCGTCACAGTCCGCGTGTCAACACGGTTACGGGTAGATAACGCAGTAGGGTGCCGGTAAGCCCCGAGGAGGTCGTCATGCGGGAACTCAAGGTCGTCGGACTCGACGTCGATGGCAAACGGATCATCTGCGAGACCTCAGACTCGAGCGAGAAGTTCATTCTGCGTCCCGACGACCGCCTGCACGCGGCATTACGCGGCGATCGCACCGTGTCCACTCCCCTACAGGTCGATGTCGAGGTCCCAACCGTGCTGCGTCCCAAAGACATTCAAGCGAGGATTCGCGCGGGCGCATCCGTAGAGCAGGTGGCTGCTGCGGCCGGGGTCGACCTCGCCCGCGTCGAGCGATTCGCCCACCCCGTGCTTCTGGAACGCTCCCGAGCGGCCGAGCTGGCCACTGCCGCACATCCCGTGCTGGCGGACGGCCCCGCCGTGCTCACCCTGCTGGAGACCGTGACCTCCTCACTGATCTCCCGCGGCCTTGACCCCGAATCCACCAATTGGGATGCCTGGCGCAACGAGGACGGACGCTGGACGGTGCAGCTGGCCTGGAAGGCGGGCCGCTCCGACAACGTCGCTCACTTCCGGTTCACTCCAGGTGCCCATGGCGGGACGGCCACCGCGTTCGACGACGCCGCCGCCGAACTGATCGATCCGAACTTCGACCGGCCGCCGCTGCGGTCCGTCGCGCCAGTGCCCGAGCCCGTGCTAGCCGAATCCGATTTGGCCGAGCCCGAACTGCCGCTCGTCCACCCGGAGCCCAAGAACCCGCCCGCCCCGAAGCCGGAACCCAAGCCGCGCGCCCGCAAGCGCAAGCCAGAGGTGCCGGCTTGGGAGGACGTCCTGCTGGGCGTCCGCTCCGGCACGCAGCCCTAGTCGCTAGGAGCCGGGCCGATGGCCCACTCAGCCCGCGTCTAACCCGTGCTGGCCATGGCCAGCAGCGCGATCCATCCGATCGCGACGCCGACCCCGCTGCCGAGCACGAACCAGCGCCACACCGGCCGCGTGCGCCAACTCCAGACCGTCGGGGCCAGCCCGCCGACCGCAACGATGTTGAGCCCGACCGCCAGCAGCGGGTGCACGCGCGTCAGGCCGAGGCTCAACACGATGATCGCTCCGGCCGTAACGGCGGCGACGAAGGCGGCCACCGTCAATCCCGTGCCCCACGGCGTATCCGCGCCTCGCGTCCGCGACGGAGCTGCGTCCTCGATCACCCGGTCACCCTAACGCGCTCGTAGAACGCAAGCGCCGCAGCCGTGGCGACGTTGAGCGAGTCGGTCCCGCGCGACATCGGAATCCGCACCCGCACGTCGCTGGCCCGCATCGCCCGCTCGGTCAGCCCCGGCCCCTCCGCGCCGACGAGCACGGCCACCTTCGCCTCGGCCAGCTCGGTCAGGGCCTGGGCCAACGACTGCGCCTCGGGATTCGGGGTCATCGCAAGCATGCGGAAGCCGTTGTCCCGCAAGTCGTCGAGCTCCGCCGGCCAGTCCCTAGCCCAGGCGTAGGGCACCAGCAGCGCGTGGCCCATCGAGACGCGCACGGCCCGCCGATACAACGGATCGGCGCAGCCGGTGCCGAATACCACCGCGTCGACGTCGAGGCCGGCCGCGTTGCGAAAGATCGAGCCGAGGTTCTCGTGGTCGTTCACGCCTTCGAGCACCGCGACCGTACGCGCGCCGTCGAGCACCTCGGCCACCGTCAACTCGGCTGGGCGTGGCGCGGCGGCGAGCACCCCGCGGTTGAGGTGGAACCCGACGACCTGGGCCATCACCTCCGGGCTGGACCGGTAGTACGGCACGTCGACGCCCTGAAGGTCGGCGCGCAACTCGGCGAGTCGTCGTTCGGTGCCGAGCAGCGCGCGCGGGACGAATCGCGAAGCCAACATCCGCTGCACCACCAGCACGCCCTCGGCGATCACCAGTCCCTTGCCGCTGGGCAGGTCGGGTCGGCGGTCGATGCTGTTGAGATCGCGAAAGTCGTCGAGCCGGGGATCATCCGGATCGTCGACGTCGATGACCGTCACGTGCCCCCAGCCGCTACGCTCGTCGCACGCCGAAACGCGTTCAGGCGGAGACATCTTCGTCGACGATGACCATCATCAGCTCGGCGGCGCGCACCAGGGTCTCGCGCTCGTCGGGGGTCAGCGCGGCCAGGCGTTGCTGCAACCACTCGCGACTGGCCCGGCGCTCCACCTCGATCAATTCTGCACCACTCGGCGACACCGAGACCAGCACCTGCCGCCCGTCGTCGGGATGACCTCGGCGGTCGACGAATCCGAGCTCGGCCAGCGAGGCGACCACCCGCGTCATCGATGGCGGCCGCACGCGTTCCCGCACGGCGAGCGCACCAGGGGTCATCGGGCCCTCCTTGGCCAGGGTGGCCAGTGCCGACAATTGCGAAAGGGACACCGGAGAGTCCGGTCGACGAAACCGCAATTGGCGGGCGAGCCTCAGCACGGCCAAGGACAAGTCGTTGGCCAGCCGGGCGGCGGCGTCGTTCACGAGGCAAAGAGTACCGAGCCCAGGTCGTTAAGCGGGCTAACAACGCTCGATTTCGGGGCCCGTTTCGGGTGCGCCCCT
>JAHFVB010000028.1:3783-17119 GCA_023264755.1 Mycobacterium sp.
CCCCGCGGAGCAGCCGCTCCCGAACCGCCCGCCCTTCCGGCGGCGCTGCTCGCGCCGTGGCCCGTCATCGTCGTGATCGCCACGGGATGGCTGATCGCCGTCGTGCTGGCGTTCACCGTGCCCGGCCTTCAAGACTGGCGGCCGACCACGATCGCCGGCCTCGGCGTCGGGGTGCTGGGGACGTCGATCTTCCTCTGGCAACGCAGTGCGGCTCGGCGGGGCTCACGCGGGGCGCAAAGCGGACTGAGCTGAATTCAGGACTGACCTCGTCGCCGGCCCGCCTCAAGGCCGCCGTCGATGGCCGCGCGAGCTAGGAGTCGGCGAGCTCGACGGTGCCGTCGTCGAACGGGTCGAACATCGGCGAGCCGATGGGCGCGGGCGGCGGGGTGTCCGAGTGGGCGCCGCACCCGTACTCACTGGCCACCACGTGGCCGTCGGCCGCCAGCTCGTTGCCGCAGACGCCGAACACCGGACCCAACGACCCGGCCAGCGGCAGATAGAACCCGCAATCGCGACACACCCGACGGGTCGAACGGGCCATCGCCGAGCCCGGCCCGAAGTCACCGTCGTACCAGCGTTGGGCGGCCTCGGCGCGCCCCCACTGGCCGAGCACCTGCCGACGGCCCAAGCCGAGCTCACCGGCGACCTCGTCCAACTCCGGGTCGCCAGAGGACAGATAGCCGGGCACCAGCCGGGGATCGTCGGCCGGTGGCGCCAGCAGGTCGCCGGGGCCGAGGTCACCGGGCTGGATGCGCTCCTGCCACGGCACCCAGGCCGGGGCCAGCAGCGCCGTCGGCCCGGGAACCAGCACCACTTCACTGATGGTGGCGTGGTCGGCACCCGGATACGCGGCGACCACGACCGCCCACTGCCAGCCCTGGTACCCCGGCAATACGGCGAGGAAGCGGTGGGTGGCGGCGGAACTGTCGTCGAAGCTCGCACCGAGGTATTCACCGACGACACCGTCGCCGCTGAACTCGATGATGGCGGCGCGCGCACGCTCCACGGCACCGGTGAGCACCGTGGTGAGTTCGGCCGAGTCGTCGGCCGCGGGGCCGACGGCGGCCATGGCAGCCTGTTCGGCGGGTTCGGTAATGCTGTCCATCGGTATCAATACTGCCTGACACCCTGCGAGCAAAGCCACACCGGCCGCCCTGCAGGCACCCGTGGTAGCGATGGGGAACAATCAACTCCGTGAGCGGACCGCGGCACGACCCCTCCTCGGGACCTGGTGACCCCAGGGATCCGCGCTACGCTCCGCCGCGTCCACCGCGCCCTCCGGCGGGCCGCGCTGGGGAACATCCTGGGCTGGCCAACTACCCCAGCGACGGGGACGACGGCCGCCGAGCGCGCCGCGGAACCCAACCAGGAAGTGCCAATCCCTACCTGCCGCCGATCGACCACTCCCACAGCCGCGCAACCGATTTCGATGCACCGTCGTTCACCGGGGGCGCGGGCCGGACGGCCGGTCAACGGGTCGGCGCCGCGCAACGCAGCCGCGACGTGGGGTCGAAGATGTACGGGCTGTTCCACCGGGCCGCCACCGCCGACGGGGCCGACAAGTCCGGCCTGACCGCCTTGACGTACCCGGTGATGGCCAACTTCGCCGCCGACTCGTCGATGGCCGTGGCGCTGGCCAACACGCTGTTCTTCGCCGCGGCCTCCGGGGAGAGTAAGAGCAAGGTCGCGCTCTACCTGCTCATCACCATCGCGCCGTTCGCCGTCATCGCCCCGCTCATCGGACCGGCCCTCGACCGGTTGCAGCACGGCCGCCGGGTGGCGCTGGCCATGTCGTTCGGGCTGCGCACCGCGCTCGTCGTGGTGCTCATCGCCAACTACGAGAACGGCAGCTTCCCGCCGTGGGTGCTGTACCCCTGTGCACTGGGCATGATGGTGTTCTCGAAGTCCTTCAGCGTGCTGCGCAGCGCCATGACGCCGCGCGTCCTCCCCCCGACCATCGACCTGGTGCGGGTCAACTCCCGGCTGACGATCTTCGGGCTCATCGGCGGGACCATCGTCGGCGGCGCCATCGCGGCGGGCGTCGAGTATCTGTTCAACATGTTGGACCTGCCCGGTGCGCTCTACGTCTGCGTCGCCGTCACGGCGGCCGGCGCGCTCCTGTCGTTGCGCATCCCCAAGTGGGTCGAGGTCACCGAGGGCGAGGTGCCCACGAAGCTGAGCTATCACGCGCCCACCGAGTTGCTCGACCGCACTCCCAACCCGCACCAGCCCGCCAAATCCGTCCGCCAGCCCCTTGGCCGCAACATCATCACCGCACTGTGGGGTAACTGCACGATCAAGTTGATGGTCGGCTTCCTGTTCCTGTATCCGGCGTTCGTCGCCAAGGCAGACGCTGCGAGCAGCGGCTGGGAACAGATCAAGGTGCTCGGTCTGATCGGCGTCGCGGCGGGCATCGGCAACTTCGCCGGCAACATGCTGGCCGCCCGGCTCAAACTGGGTGATCCCGCCAAGCTGGTGGTGTGGGCCACCGTCGCCGTGACGCTGGTCGCGTTGGGCACCGCACTGGCGGGCAACATCTACGTCGCGGCGTTGGCCACGTTGGTCACCTCGGGGGCCAGCGCCATCGCCAAGGCCTGTCTGGACGCCTCCATGCAGGACGACCTACCGGAGGAGTCGCGCGCGTCGGCCTTCGGACGCTCGGAGTCGCTGCTGCAGCTGGCGTGGGTGCTGGGCGGCGCCACCGGCGTGCTCGTCTACACCGAGCTCTGGGTGGGCTTCACGGCGATCACCGCATTCCTGATTCCCGGGCTGGCGCAGACGCTGGTGAGTTACGGCGGTGCCTCGCTGATCCCCGGGCTGGGCGGCAACCGGCCGGTCATCGCCGAGCAAGAGGATCGCCGCGCGAGCTCGGCCGCGGTGCCCAGATGAAACGCGTCGTCGCCGTCCTGGCCGTGGTCGCCCTGCTCGCCTCCGGGGCCACCGCGGCGTTGATCTGGCTGCTGACGCTGCATCGCGCCCCCAACCACCCGGAGATCAGCGCCTACAGCCACGGCCAGCTCGTCCGCATCGGGCCCTACCGCTACTGCGACGTCTTCGACCTGACCAAGTGCGACGTGCCGCAGACGACGGGCGAGTTGGTGGTGAGCTCGCGCGACCCGGTGCAGCTGTCGGTGCCGCCCGCGATCGCCAGAGCCCCGTGGGTATTGCTCCGCGCCTACGAGGGTTCGAACGGGCCGATCGCCGAGGCGTTCTCCCCCGGTTCGAAGCTGGCCGTCACCATCCCGACCGTCGACCCGCACTACGGAAGACTGACCGGTGTGGCCGTCCAGCTACCGACCCTGGTGCGCGACGAGGCCGGCAACGAATTTCCCTTCCCGCACGCGGAATGGTCGGTCCGCACGGTCTGGAGCTAGCCGGCTCCGTGGCCCGGCGGTACCCGCTCGGCCGCTCGGACGGGTCCGGGTGGCGTCCCATCGCCGAATGGTCTGCCGCCCAAGGCTTCACGTCCGTGCGGAGTCAACCAGTTCGACAAGTCGGGCCCCTTCGGCACGATGCCGGTGGGGTTGATGTCGGAGTGTACGACGTAGTAGTGCGCCTTGATCTGGACGAAGTCCGTGGTGTCGCCGAAGCCCGGCGTCTGGAAGAGGTCGCGGGCATACGCCCACAGCACCGGCTGCTCGGCGAGCTTGGTCCGGTTGCACTTGAAGTGACCGTGGTAGACCGGGTCGAAGCGAGCCAGTGTCGTGAACAGCCGCACGTCGGCCTCGGTGATGGTGTCGCCCATCAGATATCTTTGCCCACTTAGCCTTTCGCTCACCCAGTCAAGGGCGGTGAACAGCCGGTCGTAAGCCTTCTCGTAGGCGCCCTGCGCGCCGGCGAAACCACACCGGTAGACGCCGTTGTTGAGCTCGGTGTAGATCCGCTGGGCCACCTCGTCGAGCTCGGCACGCAACGGTTCGGGATACAACGAAGGGGCGCCGGGGCGATGGTAGGCCGTCCACTCCGTCGAGAAGTCGAGCGTCATCTGCGCGAAGTCGTTGGTCACCACCTGCCCCGTCGCGACGTCGACGATGGCAGGCACCGTGATGCCCTTCGGGTAGTGCGGGTCACGCTTGAAGTAGGCGTCCTGCAACCGCGGGATGCCCAGCACGGGGTCGACGCCACCCGGATCGAGGTCGAACGTCCAACTCCTGGCATCGTGGGTGGGGCCGCAAAAGCCAATGGACAGTACGTCTTCCAACCCGAGCAGCCGGCGCACGATGATGGCCCGGTTGGCCCACGGACATGCCCGCGCAACTATCAGCCGGTAGCGGCCCGGCTCGACGGGATAACCGTCGCGACCGTCCGCGGTGATGCGGGTGGTGAGGTAGTTGGTGTCGCGGTTGAACTCGCCCTTGGGATTCACGTAGGCCACTCCCCCAGCATGCCTGTTGAGCGCGGGCTCGGGGGTGCGGATCGGTCGATGCCGCGCTCAGCAACGCGCGATCGGCCCAGAGGCGTTAGGCGTCGAGCTCCTGAGCGACGGCCTTGACCACTTCGGACACCTTGCGTGCCGTCTTGCGATCGGGATAGCGACCCTTGCGCAGCTCCGGCTGGATGGCGTCCTCGAGCAACGTGATCAGATCCGCGACCATGCCGTGCAGCTCGTCGGGGCTGTGCTTGTGCTCGGGACGCTCGGCCTCCCGGCGCGTGCGCTGAATGCTCGGCGGCGGTTCGATCACCTTGATGCTCAGCGCCTGGGGGCCGCGCCGGCCCGCGGCAATGCCGAACTCGACCTTTTGCCCCGCCTTGAGTTCTTCGACGCCAGAGGGCAACGCCGACGACCCGACGTAGACATCCTCGCCGTCTTCCTGGGCCAGAAAGCCGAAGCCCTTCTCAGCGCTGTACCACTTCACCTTGCCGGTCGGCACTGGTCTCACCCGCTCGTATCTCGTTACATGAGGAACGCGTCCCGCTTGCGCAGGACGCGAATGCGATGATCCTACTCGGACTCCGCAGCGACCAGCATTCGAATTCCGCTCCCGCCCGCCCGGTAGTCTGAAACGACGGCTGGAGGAAGCATGCGTCTGATCCTGAACATCATCTGGTTGATCTTCGGCGGACTGTGGCTCGCCCTCGGCTATTTCGCCGCCGGCCTGCTGTGCTTCGTCCTCATCATCACCATTCCCTTTGGCTTCGCGGCGTTCCGCATCGGCGTCTACGCGTTGTGGCCGTTCGGCAACACGATCGTGGACAAGCCGAACGCGGGGGCCGGCGCCTTGATCGGCAACGTCATCTGGCTGCTGCTGTGCGGCATCTGGTTGGCCATCGGACACGTCGTCTCCGCGATCGCGATGGCCGTCACCATCATCGGGATTCCGCTGGCGATCGCCAATCTCAAGCTCATCCCGGTATCACTGATGCCCCTGGGCAAGGAGATCGTGCCCACCGAAGCGGCCGACCAGATCTACGGCCGCTACGGAGCACCCGGATGACGTTGACCGAACTTGGCCTGCCATCCCTGCGGTCCGCCGTCGAGGCGCCGCCCGTCGGCCCCCTCGTCGACACGTTCGGCCGGGTCGCGACCGACCTGCGGGTGTCGCTGACCGACCGGTGCAACCTGCGGTGCACCTACTGCATGCCGGCCGAGGGCCTGGACTGGATGCCCGAGCACCAGCTGCTGCGCGACGACGAACTGGCCCGGCTGCTCGCGATCGCGGTAACCCGACTCGGGGTGACCAGCGTGCGCTTCACCGGCGGCGAACCATTGGTGTCCCGTCACCTGGAAGCTGCCATCGCGGCGGCCGCAGCGCTATCTCCGCGGCCCGAAATCGCCATGACCACCAACGGTATTGGCCTCGCCCGCCGCGCGGCCGAGCTCGAGGCCGCCGGCCTCGACCGGGTCAACGTGTCGCTGGACACCGTCGATGCGGACCGCTTCGCCAAGATCACCCGCCGAGCCCGGCTGTCCGACGTGATCGACGGACTGGCGGCCGCAGCGGCCGCCGGTTTGGCGCCGGTGAAGGTGAACGCGGTGCTCGATCCGGACACGGGACTCGACGACGCCGTGCCGCTGTTGCGGTTCTGTCTGGAGCACGGCTACCAGTTGCGCATCATCGAGCAGATGCCGCTGGATGCCGAGCATCACTGGCAACGCGATCAGATGATCGGCGCCGATCGGATCGTGAACACGCTGCGCGGTCACTTCGAACTGCAGACCGACCCCGCCCCGCGGGGCTCGGCGCCCGCCCAGCTGTGGCGCGTCGCCGGGCCGGGCGCCGTCGGCACCGTCGGCATCGTCGCGTCGGTCTCGCATGCGTTCTGCGGGGCGTGTGACCGGACCCGGCTGACCGCGGATGGTCAGGTGCGCAGTTGTCTTTTCTCCCGAGAGGAGACCGATCTGCGGCGCCTGCTGCGCAGCGGGGCGGACGACGCGAGCGTCGAGGCGGCCTGGCGGGCGGCCATGTGGGCCAAGCCCGCGGGGCACGGCATCAACGACCCGAACTTCGTGCAGCCCCAGCGCCCGATGAGTGCGATCGGGGGATGAGCGCTTGCGCGAAGACCAGAGGTTGGGGTTCGGCATGCAGGTGACCGTCCGGTACTTCGCTGCGGCGCGCGCCGCGGCGGGCCCCGAAGAGGAGACGCTGGACGTCGCGCCGGGGTCGACGGTGGCCGATCTCGTCGGCCAACTCGGCGCCCGCGGCCCGCAGTTGGCGGCCGTCCTCGAGCGCTGTTCCTTTCTCTGCGACGGCATCGCGGTGCGAAACCCGGCCGAGCCGCTGCGAACAAATCAAACGGTGGACGTGTTACCGCCATTCGCCGGCGGGTAGCAGTGATATGCGTCACATAACGGAATGGTCACGAACTGGCCAAGCCTTAGTGATGTGCCTTCCCCTCCTGCGACAACGCCAAACCATCCTGCGGCTTTAAAGTCCTCTTATAGTTCGCTAGCAGGCGAAACGCCGAATGTGGCAAAAGTGACGAGGCCGCTTCGAGCCGTTACGGTCTGTCCCAAGTCGTTCGACCCGAATCGGATGGCCCGCTGTGCCCGGTAACGCCGAACTCCATCCGTTGGGCACGGCAGACACCAAATCCTTGGATGGAGGCGGGGGACCCACCGGTCCACCACGAAGTGCAGGACCTGGGGTCGCTTGCGACTCCTAGGGGTGAAGCCGGCGTCGCACAGCAGAAACGCGACGCAGGCCGGGCAACCTCTCCAGCCCGAACCCGACAGCTGACCTCGCGGGCGTTGACGAGAGGATTTTCTGCACATATGAGTGGACGGCATCGCAAGGCAAGCAGTTCGGCCGTAAGCGTCGCAAAGATCGCCTTCACGGGCGCTGTCATCGGAAGCGGAGGCCTTGCCCTTGCCGGGCATGCCAGTGCAGCTACCGATAGCGAATGGGACCAGGTCGCACGCTGCGAATCCGGCGGCAACTGGGCCATCAACACCGGCAACGGATACCAGGGCGGCGTGCAGTTCTCGCCGAGCACCTGGTCGGCCCACGGTGGCGGCGAGTTCGCGCCCGCCGCGAACATGGCCACCAAGGAAGAGCAGATCGCCGTCGCAGAGCGCGTGCTGGCCACTCAGGGCCGCGGAGCGTGGCCGGTGTGTGGACGCGGACTCTCCGGTGCGACGCCACGCAACGTCGTCGCCGACGCCCCGCAGCCGCTCGACAACCCCCAACTCAACGGCGACGTGCCGCCCCCGGTCGAGCAGGTGAGCTTCGACGCTCCGCCGCTGGACCCCGCCGCGCCGCCGCCCGGCCCCGAACTCGCCGCCATGGACGCCCCGGCCCCCGATGCACCGCCCCCGGCGCCCGGCGACGTTCCGCCTGCACCGGCCGACAACCCCACGTTGACCGCATTCGATGCCCCTCAGCCCAATGCCGGACCGGCCGACGCGCAGCAACCCGCGGTCCAGTCGGCCAACTGGGACGTCGTCGACGGTGGCGCTGCCCCCGCGGACCAGCCGCAGGCCTGGGCGCTACACGCCGGCGACCTGAAGCTCGACCCGGCGCTCCCGCCGGCCGATCCGGCGCCGGCTCCCGATCCGCTGGCTCCGCTGAACGCCGCCAACATCCCCGGCCCGGTATACGACGCCGCGAACATGGCCGCCAGCGGCCAGCTCCCCGCCCCGCCGAACGGCGTCCCGCACCTCGCGAGCCCCGATGCACCGCCTCCCGGCTCCACGATGGACCCGGTTGCGGCCGGTGCCACCGACACCCCGAACGTCAGCTACCTGAAGGATCTGTGGCAGGCAGTCCAGAGCCACGACATCAGCGGCAAGGAAGCCCTCATGATGGGGCTGGCGCAGCGCGGGATGAACACCCCGTACCCGGATCAGGCGCCAGGCCCCAACGTGCCCGTCGCTCCGGGCGACGCCGCCGCTCCCGCCCCGCTCCCGGCGCCCGGCGCGTAGTCCGGCCCGGCCTCAGGCCGAGCCGACCCATTCGTCGGAACCGTCGACGAAGAACTGGTGCTTCCACACCGGTAACCGCGCCTTGACCGTCTCGACCAGCAGCGCGCACGTCGCGAAGGCGGCGGCGCGATGGTCGGCGGCCACGGCCGCCACAAGCGCCGCATCGCCGATCTCGAGTGTGCCGATGCGATGACTGACGGCGATGGCCCGCACCCCGGAGGCGTCGCGAGCGATCTCGGCGGCCACGTCGGCCAGTACCTGGGCCGCGGTGGGATGCGCCGAGTACTCCAACCGCGTCACCGAGCGGCCACCGTCATGATTGCGCACTGCGCCGACGAAGCCGACCACCGCACCGGCTGCCCGATGTGCGACGAGCGCCTCGTGGTCGGCCAAGACGATGGGCTGCGCGTCGAGTTCGGCTCGGAGCACGACGGCGCTCACCGCCGGTGATCCTGCCCGGCCAACTGGTCCAGCGCATGGTCCAACACGTCCGCCAGCACGCCGAGGCCGTCGTTGACGCCTCCGGTCGAGCCGGGCAGGTTCACGATCAAAGTGCCGTCGCGCACCCCGCACACGCCACGGGAGAGCACCGAGGTGGGCACGTGCGGCAGTCCGGAGCGCCGAATGGCGTCGGCCAGTCCCGGAATTTGGTAGTCGACGATGTTCGCCGTCGCCTCGGGGGTGCCATCGGTGGGCGATATTCCGGTGCCCCCGGAGGTCAAGATCAGGTTCACCCGTTCGCCGACCGCGGCGAACAGCGCGCGGTTGACCCCGAGCCCGTCGGCCACCACCGCCGGTGCAGGGACGTCGAAACCTCGCTCGCGCAGCCAGTCGACGATGACCGGTCCGGTGCGGTCCTCGTAGACGCCCGTGGCCGCTCGCGTCGAGGCGATGATCACCCGCGCCGTGCGCGTCACCGGACCCACGCGCCGGTCTTGCCGCCGTCCTTGCGCAGCACTCGGATGTCGCCGATGGTGGCGGCCGGATCGACGGCCTTCAGCATGTCGTAGAGGGTCAGGGCCGCCACGCTCACCGCGGTGAGCGCCTCCATCTCCACGCCGGTGCGATCGGTGGTCTTCACCGTCGCGGTGATCGCCACTTCGGTTGTGCCGATGACGAATTCGACGTCGACACCGGTCAGGGCGAGTTGATGACACAGCGGAATGAGGTCGCTGGTGCGCTTGGCGGCGAGGATGCCAGCCACGCGTGCGGTGGCCAACGCATCACCCTTGGGCAGGCCCCCGGTGGCGATCAGCTCCACGACGTCGGACCGCGTGTTCAGCGTGCCCGTTGCCACGGCCGTGCGCTTGGTCGCGTCCTTACCCGTCACGTCGACCATGTGCGCCGCACCGGAGTCGTCCAGATGCGAGAGCCGATTCGTCACGCTATCTGTTGACGACGGTGACCGGGTGTGTGTAAGGCAGTTCCTCGGCGGGCAGCGGGAAGGTCACCTCACCAAAGGGCGACAGGGCCCCGGTGCGGTCGGCAGCTAGCTCGCTGACCGCGTGCTCGTCACCGTCCGATACGGGCCAGCCGTTGTCGACGTAGCGGGTCTTCTGCGCTTTCTTGTCAGCCACGCTCCACATTGTGGCAGGCGATGCGCCGAGTGGCGAGCGGCGGGCACGGCAGCACGCCGACCGGCGGAAGTCACAGGTCGGCTGCCCTAGGCTGGTTGTCAATGTCCAATGCCGTCCCTCCTGTCGCCGCCGTGGTCCCGTTGGGGACTTGGCTGGCCGAACTACCCGACGAACGGCTGGTTCGGCTGCTGGAGCTACGGCCCGATCTGACCCAGCCGCCGCCGGGCTCGATCGCCGCACTCGCCGCGCGGGCGCAGACCCGCCAGTCGGTAAAGGCGGCAACGGACGACCTCGACTTCCTCCACCTGGCCGTGCTCGACGCGCTGTTGGTGCTGCAGGCCGACAGCGAGCCGGTGCCGCTGCCCAAGCTGGTCGCGCTGATCGGCGCGCGGGTCGACGCTTCCCACCTCGAGGCGGCCCTCGACGACCTGAGGGCCCGCGCCTTGGTCTGGGGTGATGCTGCGGTGCGGGTGACACCCGAAGCCACCTCGGGGTTGCCGTGGCACCCCGGCCAGGTCACCCTCGAGGCAGACCAGGACAGCCCCGAGCGGATCGCCGAACTCCTGGCCAACGTCGACGACGGACAACGCGACCTGCTCGAGCGTCTGGTCGATGGCTCCCCCATCGGACGCACCAGGGATGCCGCACCCGGCACACCGCCGGATCGGCCGGTGCAGCGACTGCTCGCCAGCGGGCTGCTCCGCCAGGTCGATGCCGACACGGTGATCCTGCCGCGCCTGGTGGGCCAGGTACTGCGCGACGAGCTGCCCGGACCGATGGGGCTGCGACCGCCCGAGCCTGCGCTGACGTCCATGACGAAGGCCGACGTCGACGCCGCCGCGGCGGGGGCGGCGATCGACCTGCTCAGGGAGGTCGAGCTCGTCCTCGAGACGCTCTCGAACGCCCCGATTCCCGAGCTCCGCAACGGCGGGTTGGGCGTGCGTGAGCTCAAGCGGCTGAACAAGGTCACCGGCATCGACGACCACCGCCTCGGGCTCATCCTCGAGGTGACCGCCGCCGCCGGCTTGGTCGCCTCGGGCATGCCGGATCCGGATCCGCTCGACGGCACCGGTCCGTATTGGGCGCCCACGGTCGCCGCGGACCGGTTCATCGAATCGCCTGCGTCGGCCCGCTGGTATCTGCTTGCGACCACCTGGCTTGAGCTGCCGGCCCGCCCGAGCCTGGTCGGTGAGCGCGGCCCGGAGGGCAAACCCTATGCCGCACTGTCGGATTCGCTGTTCTCGACGGCCGCCCCACTGGACCGCCGGCTGCTGTTGACCTTCCTGTCCGACCTGGAACCGGGCCACGGTGTGGGAGCCGAGGGGGCCGCCCGGGCCCTGCGCTGGCGCCGACCCCGCTGGGCGGCCAGGTTCCAGCCTGGACCGGTCGCAGACCTGCTCGCCGAAGCCCACGCCCTTGGCATGGTCGGACGGGGCGCGCTCACGACGCCGGCGCGGCTGCTGCTCGCCGGCGAATCCGAGGATCGCGTCGTCGCCGCGATGGCGAAGGCCCTGCCGCCGCCGATCGACTACTTCCTGCTCCAGGCCGACCTCACGGTCGTGGTCCCGGGTCCGTTGGAGCGCGACCTGGCCGAACAGTTGGCTGCGGTGGCCAACATCGAATCGGCGGGCGCGGCCATGGTCTACCGGATCGACGAGCAGACCATCCGGCGGGCGCTCGACACCGGGCACACGGCGGGCGAGCTGCACACCTTGTTCACCAAGCATTCGAAGACGCCCGTACCGCAAGGGCTGACCTACCTGATCGACGACGTGGCGCGGCGGCACGGACAACTACGAGTCGGCATGGCGTCGGCCTTCGTCCGTTGCGAAGACCCCGCACTGCTGGCGCAGGCCGTCGCCGCCTCCGCGGTGGACCGGCTCGACGTCCGCCTCTTGGCCCCGACGGTCGCGGTGTCCCAGGCGCCGATCGGGGAGGTGCTCGCCGCCCTGCGCGCCGCGGGGTTCGCCCCGGCCGCCGAAGACGCCTCGGGCGCCATCGTCGACCTGCGAGCCCGCGGCGCGCGGGTACCGGCCCCGACGACGCGGCGGCGCGCCTACCGACAAGCCACCCCCAACGCCCAGACGCTGGGAGCGATCGTCGCGGTGCTGCGCAAGATGGCCGCCGCCCCGTTCTCGAGCACCAAGCTCGACCCCGCCGAGGCGATGGCGCAGCTGCAGCGGGCCGCCCACCAACAGGGCTCGGTGGTGATCGGCTACGTCGACGCCGCAGGTGTCGCCACCCAGCGCGTGGTGGCCCCCATCAACGTGCGCGGCGGCCAGCTGACCGCCTACGACCCGGCCGCCGGGCGGGTGCGCGAGTTCGCCATCCACCGCGTGACGTCGGTGGTCGCGGCGGACGAGACGATAATGGACGCATGAGCTGGTATTCCGCATGACCGACGGCCCCTTGATCGTGCAGTCCGACAAGACGGTGCTGCTCGAGGTGGATCACGAGCTGGCGGGCGAAGCCCGAGCGGCCATCGCGCCGTTCGCCGAGTTGGAACGCGCTCCCGAGCACATCCACACCTACCGCATCACCCCGCTGGCGCTCTGGAACGCCCGCGCCGCCGGCCACGATGCCGAGCAGGTCGTCGATGCGCTGGTGTCGTTCTCGCGATACGCAGTCCCCCAGCCACTGCTGGTCGACATCGTCGACACGATGGCCCGCTACGGTCGGCTGCAGCTGGTGAAGAGCCCGGTACACGGTCTGATGCTGGTGAGCATGGACCGCGCGGTGCTCGAAGAGGTGCTGCGCAACAAGAAGATCGCCCCGATGCTTGGGGCCCGCATCGACGCCGATACGGTTCTGGTGCATCCGAGCGAGCGCGGCCGGGTCAAGCAGATGCTGCTCAAGATCGGTTGGCCCGCAGAGGATCTCGCAGGGTACGTCAACGGCGAGGCGCATCCCATCGAGCTGGCCCAGGACGGCTGGGAGTTGCGGGACTACCAAGAGTTGGCGGCCGAGTCGTTCTGGGCCGGCGGCTCCGGAGTGGTGGTCCTGCCGTGCGGGGCCGGCAAGACGATCGTCGGTGCGGCGGCCATGGCCAAGGCCGGTGCGACGACGCTGATCCTGGTCACCAACACGGTGGCGGGCCGGCAGTGGAAGCGCGAGCTGATCGCCCGCACCACGCTGACCGAAGAGGAGATCGGCGAGTACTCGGGCGAGCGCAAGGAGATCCGACCGGTCACCATCGCCACCTATCAGGTCATCACCCGACGCACCAAGGGCGAGTACCGCCACCTCGAACTGTTCGACAGCCGGGACTGGGGCCTGATCATCTACGACGAGGTCCACCTGCTGCCGGCACCGGTGTTCCGCATGACGGCCGACCTTCAGTCGCGCCGCCGGCTCGGGCTCACCGCGACGCTGATCCGCGAGGACGGCCGCGAGGGGG
>JAHFVB010000330.1 GCA_023264755.1 Mycobacterium sp.
AGCCGCCCAGCCATCGGCTGAACACGCCACTCGAATGACCTGTGAATTTCCTGGTGGGTCCTGCCATGCTTGGTCGGCAGCGGCAAACTCATACCAAACACCTAAGGAGCCAGGCCATGTCGTTCTCTGAAAATCCCGTGCGGCTACTCGCCAGCGGCGGACTCGTCGCGGGCGCCTTGGTCGCCGCCGCCCTGTTCGGTGGCGTGCCTGCCGCACTGGCCGATCAGGACCCGGCTGCCGATCCGCCGAACTGCACCACCGCCGACCTGGAAGGCGTGCGCGCCGGTGTCTCGGCCGCGACCTCGGTCTACCTGTTCACCCACCCCGACTTCAACTACTTCATGACCAGCCTCGAAGGCGACACCCGGGCCCAGGTCAGCCAAAAGGTGAAGGCGTACATGGCAACTCATCCCGACACGAAGGCCGACCTGACGGGCATCCGGCAGCCGCTGGTCGACATCAAGAACCGCTGCGGCGCGCCGCCAAGTCCGTAGCGGTCACGCGCCGACGGCGTCGAGGATGGCGATGCTGCGCCACCAGACCAGCGCCGTGAACACCAGCATCAACACGACCGCGACTGCGCTCGTCACCAGCGTCCGCTTCTCCTTCGGGGCGTAGGCGTAGACCCCTGCCACCGCGGCCCCCGTGAGCAGCCCGCCGACATGGCCCTGCCAGCTGATGCCCGGCGCGACGAACGTGATCACCAGGTTGATGACGATGAGCCCGACGATCCCGCGGACGTCCAGGTCGAGTTTGCGGGCCAGCACGAACGCCGCGCCGAAGAGTCCGAAGATCGCGCCCGACGCACCCAGCGTCGGCTGTGCGACGGGCGTCAACAGGTAGACCAGTACGGCGCCACCCAGCAGGCTCAGTGCGTACAGCACGACGAAGCGGGCCTGCCCCAACATCCGCTCGAGGGCGGGACCGGTGAAGTACAGCGCGACCATGTTGAACAAGACGTGCGCGACCCCGGCGTGCAGAAACCCGGAAGTCACCAGGCGGTAGTACTGGTCGTAGTAGGCGATGCCGCCGGGCCACAGGAAGAACTGCTCGGTCAGGGCGGGCGCCACTTGCTGCGCGACGAACAACACCACGTTCAGCGCGATGAGCACGTACGTCACCCACGGCTTGTCCACGGGGCGCCCACCGAAGGCAGTGGTGGGCTGCCGCACCGAGCGGGCGCCCTCCTTGACGCAATCGACGCACTGGTGCCCGACCGGAGCCGAACGCATGCAATCGGGGCAGATGCCGCGCTGACACCTGGTGCAGCGCACGTAGGTCTCGCGATCGGGGTGTCGATAGCAGTACGGCGCCTGCGGTGGAGTGTGTGGAGTGCTCACGCCTCATTGTGTCGCAGGCCGCGACGGCGCCGGAAACCCCTTACCTCCACAGCGCTTCCTGGCTGGTACTCGCCACCAAGGCGCCGGCGCGGTCGTACAGCGATCCGACGACCAGCCCCCTGGAGTCGCTGTTATTCAGCGACCGCACCTCGTACCGATGCCATTCATGCGGCCAGAACGGGCGATGGAACCAGACGGCGTGATCGAGGCTGGCCACTTGGTGGCCTTCCTCGTCCAGTGACGTTCCGGGTGGACGCGCGACCGGGACCGGCCCGAAGTCCGACATGAAGGTCAAGGTGGCGGCCCGGATGACCGGGTCGGCTTCGATGACGTCCCTGGTCCTGATCCAGAACGGCGGCACGGCGAACACCGACTCGTCGCCGGGGGTGACGCGGATTTCGAACAGCTCGGCAAACCCCAGGTTCGACACCTTGGGCACCGCCACGTCGAACTCGAGTGCGGGGTTACTTGGTGGTTGCCAGTCGGCATCGGGCTCCGGCCGGTGAAACGAGGCGATCATTTCCAGGATCGTCTTGCCGTGCTGGACGGCGGTGACTCGGCGGGTGTCGAACGAGCGACCGTCGCGGGTCCGCTCGACCTGCAATTCGACGTCGACGCCGTATTCGCCGCCACGCACGAAGTAGAGGTGCAGCGACTGCGGCAGCTTCTCCGCATCGACCGTGGCGCCCGCGGCGGCCAGCGCCTGCGCGGCGATCAGCCCACCGAACAATCGGCTGCTGGGGCCGCTGCTGGGGTTGGGCGCGATGAACACGTCGTCGCGGCGCTCGAAGTCGAGCAACTGGGCCATCCAACTGGGCTCGGACGTTGCTGGCCCGGCCGCGGGCTTGACACCTGTCATCGAGCGACACCCTAGCGGACCTGCGCTTATGCCAACTCATCCGGGGTATTGCGGCCGGCTCACCAAAAAAGTGTGGGAGTTGAGGCGACCAAACCCTCTCAACGGGTGGACGCGGCGCCGCGTCGCGCGCTGAGAAGGGAGCTTCGGTGAGTGCTTCGGGGAATCGCACTGGGTCGGCGGCGGGGAGGTCCGGCCCGCGGTCAGACCCTGCCATTTCATTACCAGATTCAGCGGCAGATTCATTGCCAGAACGGAAAGTCAGCGACGATGATGTCGAGTTGGGGCACGTCAAGTGACCGCTGGGGGTGGAGCGATGACGGCTTTCGCGACGTCGCAAACGGGGGGACTGGACGACGCCACGCTTGCTCGCGCGGCGGCGGCGGGCGATCGCGCCGCGTTCGCCGCGATCTACGACCGCTACGCCAATCGGCTCCACGACTTCTGCATCGGCATGCTGCGCGACCGGGAGGCCGCCGCAGACTGCGTGCAGGACGTCTTCGTCACTGCGGCAACCAAACTGGTGCAATTGCGCGAGCCGGACCGACTGCGGTCGTGGTTATACGCCATCGCCCGGTCCGAGGCACTCGCCCGGATCCGGGCCCGCAAACGCGAACTGCCCAGCGAGGAACTCCCCGACATGCCCACCGATGAAGCCGAGCTGCCCACCCTGGCTGCCAGAACCGAGCTCGCCGACTTGATCGCCGAAGCCTGCGGCGGGCTGACCGACCGCGACCGGCTGGTCTACGAGTTGGCCTACCGCCAGAGCCTCGACGGGCCCGAACTCGCCGAGGCGCTCGGAGTCACCCACAAGAACGCCAACACCCTGGTCGAGCGGCTGCGCGACACCATCGCGCGCTCACTCGGCGCGCTGCTGGTGTGTCGCCGCACCAAAGCCGATCCCGCCAGGTGCCCGGAGCTCGCCGAACTGCTGACCGATTGGGACGGGCGGTTCACGGTGCTGATGCGCAAGCGGGTCGCGCGCCACGTCGACGGCTGCGCGGTGTGCGAAGAGGACCGAGCCCAGCTGGTCAGCCCGGCCGCGCTGCTCGGCGCGACACCCGTCGTCATCCCCGCACCGGCTTGGCTGCGTGCGCGCACTCTCGAACATGCGGTCCCGCCCGCTCCGACCCCCGGAGCCGCCACCGGCGAATCCTGGTGGCCCGACGCCGAACTCGACACCAGTGACCTCCCCGAGCCGTCGCGTGGCGGTGGTGGCGCGACGCAGGCCCGTCCGAAGCCCCGCGCCAGGGCGGGGCTCGGCGTCGGGTTGGTGGCCTTGGGCATCGGTGCGGCTCTGGTGCTCTCGCGCCCGGTCGCGCTGCGCGTCGATCCAGCCAACGATCCGAAACCCATGACAGCGACCACGGCGACGACGACCACGTTCCTCACGACGACCCCGACGGCGGTCCCCCGGATCGCACCGCCGCCGCCCACCGAGGAGCCGCCGAGCGAGCCGCCGCCCGTCGTCACCACGGCCGACTCCGTCGCTCCGACGTCGGAACCGCCGGTCAGCACCACCGCTCAGCTGCCACGCACCCACGATCCCGAGCCGCCCAGCACGACGGCGGCGCCGGTCACCACCAGTCATCCGCGTCCAAAGCCACGACCTCAGCCGCCCGAGCAGCCGACCAGCGGAACCCAGGCACCACCGGCCAGTAGCACCCCACCGTCGAGCGGGGACGGGACGCCGGCTCCGCCCAAGCCGCCGAAACCGACCGTCCCCCCGCAGAGTCCGAAGCAACCGCCTCCCGGCAAGCAGGACCCGCAATGTCCGGCCTCGAACCCCGACTGCAACAGCGGGCCGGTCATCGGCTAGTCGGTGGGCGACTCGTGACGAGTGGGCGCACCGCAATCACGAACACCGCCAGCACTACGAACGGCGCCAGCAGCGGCACCCACGGCAGTTCGACCGGAAGTCCGGTCGCGGCCAAGCCAAGCGCCGACGAGCCCAACACCCAGCCCATCGTGGTCCGGGTCAGCACCTCCTGTGTACCGGCGTGCCGCAACAAGAGGTAGCCCGCGGCGTTGAGCCCGGCCAACGTGACGAGCATCGGATTCGGGTCCGAAAGCGCAATCGCCACCACCACCGCGCCCACCGCAACCGTTGCGGCCCTGGCGAACTGGATCGAGCAGAGCACGGCCCCGGCGGCCACCGTCGCCGCCACCAACGCACGCGCGTCGGCCTGCACGGCCACGGCGGCCACCATCAGCAGCCCGAACGCCAGGGCGAGCACCCTGACGGAGGTCATCGCTTCCCCCGCATGCGTCGCCTGCGCTCCGGCACCAGGTGCATCACCTGATCCAGCGCGGCCTCGCCGCTCCACGGCACCACCTCGACACCGATCGTGCGCATGTCGCGGTACATGAACGAGCGCTGCAACGTCCACATCCGTCGGAGCAACGGGTCCGGCTCCTCGAACGGGGCCCCGTCGAGCACGTCGACGGCCACCACGACGTGGCCCCGCCGGCAGAGCTCGATCAGGGCCAGTGCGAAGTCGGTGTCGAGCAGCGTGGAGAAGGCCACGACGACCGCACCCGACGGCAACGCCGCCCGCGGCGCCAACGTCCCCGAGGTGACTTCGAAACCGTCCCCGGCGGCCAGCACCGCGTCGAGCACCCGATAGAACTGCCTGCGCCCGATGTCGGCGCCCAGCCAACGCGGCCGGCCTCCGAGGGCGACCACCCCGGCGCGGTCGCCGCCGCGCAACGCACTCTGGACCACCTGCACCGCGCCCCGGACGGTGCGCTCGGTCGCCTCGGTGGCGGGGCCCGCGGGTTGGTCGTACGTGTCGACGAGCACCACGACGTCGGCGGCGCGTTCACTGAGCCGCTCGGTGACGTGCAGGCTGCCCCGGCGCGCGCTGACCGGCCAGTTGACGGTCCGTAGCTGGTCGCCCGGCACGTAACTGCGGATGCTGCCGTATTCGACGCCCCGCCCGACGTACCGGGTCAGGTGCGTGCCCAGTCGGTCGGGCAGCTCGGTCCGCGGCAGCGGAGTGGATTGCGTTGGAGCGATGGGGAATACGAATACTTCGGCCGCGTCGACGGTAGCCGTCCCGAGGAGGAGGCCGCCCCGGGCCGGCACGTTCAGCCGCACCCGCAACGGGTAGCGCCCCCAACGCTGCGCCGACGCCGTCAACTCGGTCCTGGCGCTGTCGCGCGTCGTGTCGAGCTGCAGGCCGTCGGGAGCGACGACTTCGACGTCGACGGCGCTGCCATCCGCGGTCTGCGCCCACACCGCCACCTGCACCCGTTCGGTCTCGAAACATCGCGACGACGCGGGCTGCCCGTGCACCCGCACGTGCGGCGGTGACGGCTGCCAACGCAGCGACACCAGCACCCCCAGCAGCGGCGCGGCGAATGCCACCAGCTGCCACTGAGTCCCGAGCAACGCTGCGGCCAACGCCACCGCCACGCACGTCGCCAGGGCGTGCGCCAGCGGCGAGGTCCGCCACTCGAGTTCGACGTCGATCGACCGTTGCTCGATCACGGTTGCTCGCCCGGCCCTACCCGGTGCCACCGGTGCGTGGCACCGGGATGCGGCGCAACAGTTCGGCGACGACGTCGATGCTGCGCACCTGCCTGACCCACATCTCCGGACGCAGACTGATGCGGTGCGCCATGGCGTTGCCGGCGAGCGACTTCACGTCTTCGGGAATGACGTAGTCCCGGCCGGCCAGCAGCGCGCTGGCCCGTGCGAGTTGAACGAGGTCGAGCTCGGCGCGCGGGCTGGCGCCCACCGCGACCTGCGGATGCTGCCGGCTGGCCGCGGCC
>JAHFVB010000029.1 GCA_023264755.1 Mycobacterium sp.
GAACACGTCACCGCTGTGGTCGCTGAGCAACGAAATCGCCTGCGACAGTTCGACGAGGGTGTCTCGGATGCTCGCGCCCTGACCGCGCAGGTTGTTCGCGGTGGTGTGCACGACGGCACCCAGCGTGCTGAGCCCGCCCGGCTGGGTCGGCTGCAGCAGTTGGCCGATGCGTTCGAGCTGCGTGCGCAGGTCATCCCATTCGACGGGGACGGCGGTGCGCACCTCGGGGATCACCGCGTGGTCCGGCATCGTCGGCCCGCCGGTGTAGGGCGGGGTCAGCTGCAGGACCCGGGCCGTCACGATTGCCGGCGAGAGGAGGGCGGCCCTTGCGTCGGCGGGCACCTTGTACTTGGCGTCGAACCAGAAGGTGATCTTCACGCGCTTGGGCTGCGGTTCGATCGAGTCGATCTTGCCGACGTTGACGCCGAGGATGCGCACGTCGTCGCCGGGAAAGATGCCGTTGCTGTTGGCGAAGTATGCAACGACGGTCGTCCTGTGCGCCGCGCCGGCCGAATGCACCATGATCACGACGGCGGCGACGAGGGTGGACAGCAGTATCGCAGCCAGCCCGATCCGAACGTTGGCGTGCTTGGTCATTCGCCCTCCCCATTGGGCGGGGGCACTGGGACGTAGACCGGAGTCGACGCCGGCACCGGCGAGGGATCGGCGGGTGGTCCCGGTGGGGGTCCGCCAGGGGGCGGTGCCGGCGCGGGCGGCCGGTAGGGATAGCGCGGATCGCCCGGGTGGCCCGTGATCGCGTCGGGCAGGTTCAGCCGTGGCTCACCGCCCTGCCCCGTGCGCGGGTAGGGCATCGGCAAGGGCGGGGTGCCTTGCTGCCCCGTCTGCGGATCGGTCAACTGCGACGGCAGCAGTACGTTCGGGTCGAGCCCCAGGTCGGAGAACGCGGCGTCGATGAACGGCTGAATGAACTGGCCGGGCAGCAGGTTTGCGATGTAGAACTTGAAGAACGGGCCGGACGCCATCGACTCGCCCAGTGACATCACGTACTGGTTGAACTTCTTGATCGCCAGGTGCAGCCGGTCCTTCCGATCGTCGAGAATCGTCAGTACCTGGTTGAGCTTGTCGAGGGCGGGGGTGAGGGTTTGTCTGTGCTCGGCGATGAGTCCCTCGAGCTCCCGGCTGGCCGCCGCGACGTGGGCGCAGAGTTCGTCGAGGGCGCGGCTTTGCCTCTCCAGTTGGATCAGCAACGAGTTCGTGTCGTTGATCAACGTGACGATTCCGTCGCTGCGTTCGGCCAGTACCGTCGTCGCCCTATTCGCGTCGGCCAACATCTTTCGCAACTGGGCGTCGCGGGCGTTGAGCGTCCGCGAGAAACGGGCCAGTCCCTGCATCGCGTGTTGGAGCGCGGGCGGGGTCTCCGACAACGTGTCGGCCAGTACGGCCCACGAGTCCGACAATCGGTTGGTGTCCAGCCCGCTGATGGTCGAGCTCAGTTCGCCGAGCGCATCGGGCAGTTGGTAGGGCGAGGTCGTGCGGTCCAGCGGTATCGGGTCGGACAGCGTGCCGCCACCCTCGGGTGTCAACTCGATGACCTTGGCGCCCAGGATACTTCGCGTCTTGATCGCCGCTTCGGTTCGGTCCCCGAGCCGAACGCCGTCGTCGACCTCGAACCTGACCAGCACGCGCGCTCCATCGAGGTCGATGCCGGTCACCGTGCCCTGCTTGAAGCCGGAGACCTGAACCGCCGCACCGGTCAACAGACCTCCGGCCTCGGCGAAGTAGGCCGAGTACTGCCGGTTCGTATTGACGAACGGCAACTTGCCGTAGTTGAGGGCGCCGAGCACCACGCTCACGGTGACTGCGACGCCGACCGCGCCGACGATCAGGGGATTGCGTTCTGCGAAGGTCTTCATCGTGGCGTGCATCTCCCGCTGTCCTGACCGGCGATCTTGACGTAGACCGGTTGTCCGCCTTTGCCATTCAGCTTCAGAAGCAAGTCGCAGAGATAGAAGCTGAAGAAGTCGCCGTAGAGACCCTGGCGGTTCAGCATCTGGTAGGCGTCCGGCAGGGTGTTGAGCAGTTTGTCGAAGTAGTCGCGATCGGCCAGGACGGCGCCGGCCGCTCGGTCCAGCTCGTGGATGCTCTTCACCAGCGGTGGGCGACTCTGCCCGAGGAGCTCGCCGATCGTCGCCGCTGCCGCGTCGGCATGGGCAAGCCCGTTGCTCAGGTCCTGGCCCCGGTCGGCCAGCGTCGCCAGCAAGCTCGACAGCGAGTCGATGGCGTGGCCGAGCTGCGAGCTCTGGTCGCCGAGCGAGCCCAGCACGGTACCGAGGTTCGCAATGACCTGGCCGATCAGCTGGTCCCGATCGGCGAGCTTGTTGGTCAGGGCGGCCAGCTGGATGAGAAACGACGTGATCGAGGTGTCTTCGCCCTGCAGCACTTCGATCAGTTGTTTGGACAAGGCGTTGACCTGGTCGGCCTTCAATGCTTGAAACAGCGGGCGGAAGCCGCCGAGTAGGGCGTCCAAGTCCAGCGCCGGTGCGGTGCGCGACACCGGGATGGTGGCTCCGGGTGCGAGTGGCCGGGTACCCCCGGCCCCCTCCTCGAGCGCCAGATAGCGTTCGCCGATCAGGTTTCGGTAGCGGATGACCGCTCTGCTGCCCTCCGTCAGTACCACGGAGTCGTCGGTCCCGAAGGTCACCAGAGCGGTGCCGTCGTCGCGGATTCTGATCGTCTTGACCTTGCCCACCTCGACTCCCGCGATGCGGACGAAGTTGCCCTCCTCCAATCCCGAAACCGTATGGAATTCCGCGCTATACGTGTGCTCCGGGAGGAAGCGCAGTTGAGCGAAGATGGCCAACATGGCGACCAGCCCGAGCGCGCAGACCGTCATGAAGATACCCAAGCGCCAGATCGCGCCTCGCAGGTTCTCTCTCATGATTCGCCTCGTCAGGGTGACGGCGCTGCCCGCTCGGGCAGCGGCGGTGCAGGGGTGGGTTGGAGTTGCGCGGGGACGGGCACGACGAAGGGTTCCGAGCCCGGTGGCGGCGGGCCGGGCTCGCGCGGCGCACCCGGCGCAGGGGCCGGCGGCAGTCCGGGCCACAGCGGTGTTCCATCCGCGGCGTACAGCGGCGCCCCATAGGGTGGCGCCCCGGGATACGGGATCGGCCCGGGTGCGGGACCACCCGGGTAGCGGATGCTGGGTGGTTCGGGCTGCGCCCGGGTGACGGGGAAGTAGTCGGCGAACCCCGGAAAGCCGATGCCCGGGTTCGGCCGAATGTCGAGACCAGTCCCCCACCCGGTGTTCGTGATGAGTTGGCGGACCGGCCAATTGGCGGCCACATCCGGCAGCGATCCGCAGCCGGGCCGGCCTCCAGGACCGCCCTTGGCGCCGATGATGGGCAGGTTCTGCGGGTACCGGTATGCGTCCGGCCCGAAGAGCAGAGCGCTGTCGAGGATCAGCGACTTCCCGTTCGCTCCTCCGGTTGCGTCCAGGTAGCCGGTATCGAGTGCGGTCTTGGCACCGACCAACGTGCAGGTGAACGTCGGCTGGTACTTCATCAGCAGCCGGGCCGTCGATTCGAAGACGGCGACGGCATCGACCAGGTTGCCCTGGTTGGGACCGAGCAACTCGACTCCGCTGCGCGAGAGCCCGACGACACCGGCAAGCAGCGAGTCCATCGTCTGCGCGTTGTCGGAGACAGTGCCGCTGGTGGTGGCCGTGTCAGCCAAGGCCGCCAAGATGTTCGGGGCCGCCTCCCCATAGGCGTCGCCGAGCGCCTTGAGCGCCCGCCGGTCCGCGGCGACGGTGTCGGCGCGAGCGTTGACCGACAGCAGCACGTCGTTGGCGTCGGTGATGGCCTGCCCCATCGTGGCGCCGTGGCCCCGCAACCCCTCCGCCAGGGCGGACAACACGGCCTGAAGCTTCTCGGGGTCGAGCTGTTTGAGCACTGCAGCCAGGTCCCGGAACAGCGTGTTGATCTCGGTGCTGACGTTCTCGGAGCGGATCACCGCGCCCGCAGCCAGGCGTTGCGGGCTCGGGTCACGCGGATAGACCAGCTCGACGAACTTGCCGCTGAACAGCGTCCCCGCCCGAATGCGCGCACCCACGTTGGCCGGGATGTACTCCAGCTGCGCCGGGTCGAGGTCCAGGGTCAAGCTCACGTGGTCGCGGTCGTGGTCGTGGCCTCCGGCGACGTGGCCGACCCGACCGACCTGCACCCCGCGCATCATGACCTTGGCCCCCTGGGCCATCACCAAGCCCGCCCGGTCCGACGTCAGCGTCACCGGAACGTACGGGTGGAACGCCCCCGAGAACAACGCCGACGTCAACGCGACGACGCCGGCGGTGACAATGACGAAGATCAGGGTCCACCAACCGGGATGCATGCCCTCTGAACGCGTGTCCGACATCGCCAGCTACCCCGACAGGTGGAAGTTTCCGGATTGTCCGTAGATCGACAGGGCCACCGCCAGTAGCAACAGCACCAGGACGATCAGGGAACTGCGCACCGAATGCCCCACCGCTTCACCGACTCCCGCCGGCCCTCCCGACGCGGTGTAGCCGTAGTAGGTGTGGATCAGCATGAT
This sequence comes from Mycobacterium sp., assembly GCA_023264755.1. Taxonomy (GTDB): domain Bacteria; phylum Actinomycetota; class Actinomycetes; order Mycobacteriales; family Mycobacteriaceae; genus Mycobacterium. Next base: position 4,552 of record JAHFVB010000029.1, read on the forward strand.
CGCGATTCCCATCAGGATCACCGTGAACACCGACCACAACAGATCGGTCGAGTTCAGGAAGGTGTTGAAGTAGTGGTCATAGACACCGGTGGACTGGCCGTAGAACCCCGTCGTCCCCAACCGGGCGGCCAGGAACGCACACACCATCGCCACGCAGTACAACGGGATCACCACCACCACGCCGGCAACGATTCGAGTGGAGACCAGATAGGCCACCGACCGCACCGCCATCACCTCGAGCGCGTCGATCTCGTCGGCGATGCGCATCGCCCCAAGTTGCGCGGTGGCGCCCGCACCGATCGTGGCCGCCAATCCGATGCCGGCCACGGCGGGGGCGATGATGCGCACATTGACGTATGCGGAGATGAAACCCGTCATCGCCTCGACGCCGATGCCGGACAATTCGTTGTACCCCTGTACGGCGATGACCGCGCCCGTCGACAAGGTGAGGAAGCCGACGATGACGACGGTCCCGCCGATCACCGCCAATGCGCCCGTGCCCAGGCTCATCTGAGCGATGAGCCGCAGCATCTCCGTTCGGTACCGGACGGTTGCATGGCCGATCTCGCGTACGGATCTGGCGTTGAAGGCCAGCTGAGTGCCGATGCGATTCCAGCTGTCGGCGACTCCGGTCACCACGGCGGTGAGCCACTGGGACCGACGACGTGGGGCAGCGGTGTCAGTCATTTGAAGCTCGTGTAGTAGACGGCCGTCGCGATGATGTTGATGACGAACAGCGCGATGAACGAGTACACGACGGTCTCGTTGACTGCATTGCCGACGCCTTGCGGGCCTCGTTTCACCGACATGCCCTTGTAGCAGGCAATCAGCGCGGCGGCGATGCCGAACAAGGCGCCCTTGACCAACCCCAGAATGACTTCGGGCAGGCCGGTGAACAAGGTCAGGCCCGCCGCGAAGGCTCCCGGGGTGACGTGCTGGACGTACACGACGAAGCAATAGGAACCGGCCAGCCCGACGAAGGTCACCAGGGCTACCAGGGATACGGCGACCACGCTGGCGGCCAGCACCCTGGGTGCCGCCAGCCGGCGCACGGGGTCGACCCCCATCACGCGTAGCGCGTCGAGTTCCTCGTGGATGGCGCGCGCGCCGAGGTCGGCGCACATCGCGGTCGCGCCGGTGCCGGCCACCACCAGAACGGTGACGATTGGCCCGATTTCGCTGACTGCGGCGGCCGCTGCGCCCGTGCCGGAGAAGTCGGCGGCGCCGAATTCGGTCAGCAGGACGTTGAGCGTCAACACCACCAGCACGGTGAACGGGATGGCCAGCAGCAGGGTCGGGACGATCGCCACTCGCGCCACGAACCAGGCTTGCAGAAAGAACTCCCGCCACGCGAACGGCGGCTTGAGCAGCTCCACGAACGTGTCCAGGGCCATGGCGTAGAACTCGCCGACGGCGCGCAGTGGCTTGGTCACGGCGTAGGGCTGGATCACTAGCTACCCTCCCGGTCCCGACGGGTTCGCCGCGCAGCAAAGATACTTTGGGGCCTATCACAATCCATGTTCAAGGCCCGGTCCAGCAGGGTCTTTAGACCCTGCTGAGGCCGCAAAAGTACTCACGAAGTGCGGCCGGGACACCTGCTATCAGGCGAGCCGCGCCCGGGCCGCGACGCTCCCCCTCGGGAGCGACCACGCGGTCGGCTGCTAGTACCGCAACGCCACGACGGCCAGCGCAAGCACACCAAGGGCGCCGATGACGCCGGCCATGACGCCGGAGATCGAGTACGGCATGGGCCCGTACTCCCGTTCGAGGTCCTTCATCTGTTGCCGATTCTGAATCCAGGCCAGGGCCAGCGCGAGCAGGCCGACGACGATCATCACCATTCCGACGATCCACGGACTGACGATCGGTTGACGCCGCCCTACGTCTGAGGCGAGGTACTCGAAGAACTTGAAGATGGTGAAGCCAAAGGTGATCAGGGACATGCTCGTTCGGATCCAGGCCATCAGGGTTCGTTCCTGGGCCAGCCGCGTGCGCTGCGCTGCCATCCGGGTGGATGCGTCCAGAGGTGGTTCGGTCATGGCTTCCGTTCGGCGTGCGATGGTGCGGTGGCCCGACGATGCCACGAGCGGGCCGCCTGGCATGGGGTTTCGCTCAGCACGGTGACCAGGACGGCGGTGATGACGCCGGTCATCGGCGCGCCTCTTGGATCGAGTTGCCGCCGTCGACGATCAGGGTCTGTCCGGTGACATAGGACGCGGCCGGTGCTGCCAGGCAGGCGGCCAGGTGCGCAACCTCGTCGGGCCGGCCACCTCGGCCCATCGGCGTGGCGGCGCCGGCGCGGACCTCGTCGGGCGTGGTCGACTCGGTGTGAATCCAGCCGGGCGCCAGGGAGTTACACGTGATGCCCGAGCCGGCGTAGTCCACCGCGATGGAGCGGGCCAGCCCCGTCATGCCGGCCTTGGCCGCGTGATAGGCCGCGTCGCCGGGAAAGGCCATGACCGGGCCGGATAGCGAGGCGACCATCACGATGCGACCGTAGGACTGCGCGATCATGTCCGGCAGGACGGACCTGGTCATGGCGAAGGCCGTGTCGAGATTGCGGGCCAGTGACGCGTGCCAGCCCGTCCAGGTCGTGGTGTGCAGCGGCGTGAGTTCGTCCGCCGACCCAATTGCTGCCAGGCCGGCGTTGTTGACCAGGGCGTCGACGCGCCCGGTTCGTTGCAGGGCAGCGCTTCTCACCGCGTCCGGTCCGTCGGGTTCGAGCAGATCCGCGATGACGGCGTGCACGTCGATTCCGAGGCCGCGCAATTCGTCGGCGCGGCGGAAGATGCGGTCGGTGGTCGAGGTGATGATCACCGTCGCGCCCTGTAGGCCCAGGATGCGGGCACAGGCGAGGCCGATCCCGTCCTCGGCCCCCGCGCCGGTGACGATCACGGTCCGGCCCGTCTGAACCCGCAACGGGTCATCGCCGGAGGCCGTCACGATGTCGCCGCCACGTCGGCGGGGAGCGAGTCGGTGCGCGCATCCTCGAATCCGTTGACCATGATGGGCCGGGCGGCAGTCATCTCATGTCCTCAATCCCGTTTTCTTCGAGCATGTTTCGGTGGTACTGCCAGAGCCGATCGGATGTCCGCCTCGGCCTCGGTCGGCGAGCTGTCGGTCAGCGCCGCCAGCGTCGACCAGGTGTGTCGTGATCGGGCTCGTCCGTAGCTGTCGGCCGGCCCGCCCCTGCGCGAGGCCCACGTTGCGGCGTTGAGGGATAATCGTGCCACGACCAACGGGTAGAGCACGGCGATTTCGGCATCGGCCAGCGCAGCTGCGACACCATGGTTGCGGGCGAAGGCCGCGTCGATGGGCAGGGGCGCCACGGACGAGGGATCCTCGGGGGAGCCCACGAAGACGCCGGCAACGGCGATCAGGTCGACGGCCGTCATCACCGTTGGAACGACCCACAGCCGGCCGCGCCGTGCACATCTCGAATTCCGGTTAGCAGGGGGTGCGAACGGGGGCCAGCCCTGACGACGTGGGCTGGTCGGCGCGCCATGCTAAACGCACCAAGTTTCCACTACGAGAGAACCGGAGCCCATCATGAAGAACTCGATCAAGCGCATCACCCCGTGGCTGGCCGCCTTCGCCATCGGCGGGGCCGTCGTGCTGACCCCCGTCGCCAACGCCGCCACACATCCAGCATCCGTCGCGGTCGCCGCGCCTGCAGCGACGAGTCCCGGCACGGGCTCGGGCACCGACCCACTGCTGCCCTACGGCCCCCTGCCCCAGTCTCCGTACCGGCTGGGCTACGTCGACTCCAACCACGACGAGGCCAACACCGCCAACGGCGAACTGGACCTGCCGTTCTGAGCCCGCGCTACACCGCCACCCGCTCGACGCTGACGTCACCAGAACGCAACAAGTCTCCACTGGCCGAGACGATTTCATCGACCACCCGGTGATCGATGTCGAGCTGGCGGCCGATCGCCTGGTGACTCAACTGGCGCTCGTAGCTCAGGTGCAGCACGCTCGCGACGTCGTCGACCCCGAAGCCACGGGCCGCCTCGCGTGACGCGATGACCTCCGCCATGGACTCCCATGGCTTCAGGGCGCCCACGGCGACCGGAGTATCGCGGTGCTCCGCAAGCTCGCTTGGCTCGGGGGCTACCACCGGTGACGGGGCCGGCGTCGGATGCTCGACGTCGGCCCAGTCACCGATCGGCTGGCGGTGGGTCAGCGTAAGTACCGGCCGGCTACCCACCCTGATCAACAGGCTCAGCCCGTGGGTGGAGGCCAGCAGGCTGACCGGCGCCACCACGGCGATCGCGGCCGCCAGCCACGGACTCAGCGGTACCGAGGCGGGGATGAGCGCGTGTAATGCGTTGGCGCCCACACTGACTGCCGCCGAGGACGACAACACGATCCAGAAGTACCGGCGGCTGCGGTGTTGATCGCGGTGCCCGGCCAACGCGACCACCGCCATGGTGGCCTGCAATATGGTGCCGTCGACGATCAAGGGCCACAGCCAGGCCAGCCGTTCCGAGATGCCCGCCCGAGCGGCCAGGTCGCGCAGGGCGGCGAACGACAGCACGAAGCTAGCCACCCCGATGCCGACGGTGATGAGCACCGCAGCCGCCCTGGTGAACGCCAGTGACCGCCCGCCCAAGCCCTGGTCAGCTGCGGTCATTGGCCCTCCTCGTTCCGATGGCGGTGTGCCACGGCACGATCTTGCCCGTTGCCACCGACAACGGGTTTGACTGCACTTCGGGGCGTGCGCCCCAATCCACGGCGACGATCGCCTTGATCAGTCGGTCGGGTGTCTCCAGCTGCGAAAGGTGGCCGATGCCACCCCGCTCGCATCGCACTCACGGCTATGCGTATCCGACCCACCCTCGGAAGTTGAACGCCGAGAAGAATTCCGTGACGGTGGTGAAGCCGGCCCGCTCCAGAATGGCGCGGTCTTGCTCGGGTGCCAGGACGGGCACCTCGGATTCGATTGCAGCGCGCGCCCGCTGGGTGTCAACCGGATCGATGCCCGACGCGATGAGGTACGCCACGTGCCGGTCTATCCACCTCCGTCGTTCGGCTTCATCGCGCTGCGCAATGCTCAGATGCATCACCACGAATGGCGCCCCCGGCGCCAACCGGCGGCGCACCTCGATGACCGTGCGCAGTCGTTCTTCACGTGGAAGGAAGTGCAGCGTCAGCAGACTGGTCGCAGCATTGAAGGGACCAGGCGGTGCGCCGTCGATGTATCCGTTGTGCATCGTCACCCGCGACGCATCGGGTCCGAGGGTCTCCACCGCGATTTCCAGCATGGCAGCCGATGGATCGACGGCATCGAAGGTCCACCCGTGATGTGCCTCCGCCAGTGCCTTGGTCTCTAGCCCTCCCCCGGCCCCCAGCACTAGCACCCTGGCGTCGGGCGGCGCGTGTTCGTCGATGAGGACGCCGACCATGCGATGGACGTCGGCGAGGGCGGGCACCAGCTGCCCGGCGCGTTTCGCGTACATCGCAACGTGGGAAGGATCGTCGAACGGGTTCGGTGATGTGGTCACCCCACGATGGTGCTCGTGATGGTTCAGTTGCGGCAAGTGTGCTTGCCGTTTGGGCAAATCAAGTGGTGGCCGAAGATCTGCGGCTACCCGGCCTTGGCCTTCTCGGTCGTCTTTTGCGTCGTCTTCTGCGCCGTCTTCTGTGTCGTCGACTTCACCGTGTCCTTGACGGTCTTCTGCGCCCCGTCGACGGTCTTCTTGACCTGCGCTTCACCATCTTTGGCGATCTTGTTCAGCGTCGCGCTGGTCGTCTTGACCGACTTCTCGATGTCGGCCGAGGCCTTCGCCGCCGCGGCCTTCGTCTTGGCATTCGCGGTCGCGATGCTCGTCTTGAGCTGGGTGTTCGCGTCCCGTACCTGATTCTGGACGTTGGTCAGCGGATCAGTGGAGGTCTGATCCTTCCCCACGGCAGCCTGCTTGTTGGCGACGGTGTCCGTCGTGCTCGACGACTTCACCAGCGTCTGTGCGGTGGCCTGGGTACCGGCCGCCGGGACGACCGGTTGGTGGGCCCCGGGCAGTTGGTACGACACGTCGGCGATGGCGGCGGTCGCCTGCTCCAGTGCGTCGGCTCCGTCGTTGACCCACGACCCGATGTTCTCGTTGAGGTAGTTCGTGTACTGCGTCGCGACGGGCGTGACCGTGGCGGCATAGGCCTGGCCAAGAACGGACGACACGGAGGCTCCCGCATCGGGAAGCCCGAGCAGCTCTGTGACACTGGTCAACTGGGTCGGATCAACCGCCCTTGCCACGGTGAACATGGTGTTCAGCGCGGATGCGCTGAGCACCCCGTCGGCGGACTGCTGGGTGGGAGCGGTGCCCACCTTGAAGGCCGGCGTCAGCCCGATGGTGTACAACGATGGTCCGCTGAAGCCAAAGCCGCTGTCGCCCAGATAGAACGAACCCATGGAATAGACGATCGGCACCGTGCCCACCGGGGTGACCAGCACACCGACGTTCTGCCCGTTGCTGTAGTCGATGCCGTTGGTCCCGTAGTAGTTCGCGCCCTGAACGTTCAGGTTGGTGTAGCTGATCCCCAACGACGGAATGCTGAACGACGACAGCGAGACGCCGCCGATGGTGTCGACCCCCGTGGCGGTGGGCAGCACGAGTCCCGGGGTGCCCAACACGCCGTACGTCGCCAGGTCCCCCGGCAGGGTCACCCCGGCCGCCGCGATCGGCACGGCCACGACGGTGTCGGTGGTCGACAGCAGCAGCACGGGTCCGACGTCCAGGGTCGGCATCGTGACCAAGTAGCCCACCGAACCCCCCAGCGGAAGCCCGTAGGTGCCCCCAGCGCTCGGCATCCACGCGGTGATGGCGGGTGTGCTGATGCCGTTGGTCTGTCCAAGCACAGCGTTGACGGCCGCCGACAACCCGGGAACCGAGGAAAGCGGCTTGCCACCAACTATGACGTTTTTGAGAATCCCGTCGATCAGCTTCCCTGCCGTGAGCGACGGTAACTGAGCGAAGAAGTTCGTCGCCGTGGTCGAACCCTCGAGCCCCATCAGCGTGCCGAGCCCGCCCAGCGGCAGGTCGTACTCGGAGTGATAGGTGGTCAGCGACGCCGTGAGTCCGGGGATCAGGTCGGCCAGCGACACCGTGCCCGGCAGCCCCGGCACCTTGTCGATCAGCACGAGTGCGCCTTGGACCCCACTGAGGACCGTCTCGAGCGCCGTCACGGTCGACCCGAGCGCAGCACTCGCCCCGCCGAAGACACTCGAAAGCTCCGAACCGGCGCCGGACGGGAGACCGGGCACACCGCCCACGTCCGGAGCGTCGAGTGTGTCGAGTACCGCCTGGAGTGCGACGATCACGCCCGAGATCGTGAGCAGATCGGCCTGGGTCGTCCCCGCTTCTACCGAGCCGCCGGTGGCGGCCACCACCGGCTGCACGACGGAAGCCAGCGCGCCCTGGAAGTTGCCCTGGGCGAACAGCGTGTTGTTCGTGCTGTTCGACAGGCTGGTGATGAGCTTGGTGTAGTCGGGTCCGGTGGACGCGGCCAGCGCGACGGGCACGGATGACACCGGGTGCTGCGGCGCCGGAGCGGCGCCGACGGTTAAGCAGGTCGCCGTCGCCGAGGCGGCGCCGATCAGCGCGACCTTCTGGGAGCGCTGGCTTTGCTTGCGGTGCTTGGACGCCACGTAACTGATCCCCTCGTCTGTCTGCTCAGCTTGGCCTCCGGACGTTAACAGACCGATCTCGCGGGTCGGTTGAGATTGCTGCAAAATTGTCGTCGGCTTCAATCACGCGGCGAGCAGGCCTGCGCTCAACGCGGCTGTCAATTCCTTCGCCGCTGGTAAGAGCCATGTTTGCCGTCGTTCGTTACGGCGGCTGGACAATTCGGAACCTACCGAACGGTAAGTTGCCAAAATTGTATGTCGCGGTGAATCCCGCGGGTGAAATCAGCGGTAGTAAAGCTCGCCACCACTGGGGTATCCCCCACCAGTAGTGGTGATGTGCACGTGGTCGTAATGGCCGGCAATGGACCCTTGCGGACCATTGGGCGTGTAGTACACGCCACGCCAGATGGCATCTTGCAGCCCAAAGCGAGCCGCATTCTTCAGCGCGAAGGCCACGATCTGATTGCCAAGCGCGATGCCCTCGGCGCTGCTCGGGTTGGGGATCATCACGTCGAGCGCCAGGCCGTCGGGATGCCATCTCAACGCGTCCGGACGTACCCCGCCCATGCTGCGGATTTCGGGGAAGACCGCGCTGATCACGCGCGACGCGAGGATGGTCTTGACCTGCAGGCCACGCTCGGGGGCGTCCCCGACGGGGAGCAGTTGCGGGATGTCGATGATCCGCAATCTCGAGGCCGCGACCGATTGCACGCGGGGTGCGCTCACCACCCACCCGGCGTTCTCGGTCGCCGCCGAGAACGCCGCCGGCGTCGCCGCCACGACCTGCAGACAGCACGCGCCGGCATCGCCGGCCACGGGCACGGAGTGGGTGGCCGCCGGCGTGACTTCGGGTCGCGTGGCGTGTGGATGCACGTCGGCCCCAAGGGCGAATAGCACCGCCATCGGGGCGACGGCCACGGCCAGAATCCCCGACGACTTCCGTCGGGTGGTGGGAATTGTGTGCCGCCCCATGGAAGGCAATGTATATCAAATCGTTATAACCGCTCCAATTTCGCGAGTATTGGCTGGCGAATTGGTTGGTTTGCGCAGTTCAGCGGCGCCCTCAATGGGCCGTCCGCGAACTCAGAACGCGTTCGGGTCCTGCTGAATCGCGATCGGAACGGGGTGCTGATAGAGCTTCGAGGCGTTTTGCCACGTCACCTTCCGAATCACCGAATCAGGCAACCCGCGGACCTGCTCGTCGATGGTGCGCTGGGTGTGCGGCCACGTCGAGTCGCAGTGGGGGTAGTCGGCCTCGAGCAGGATGTTGTCCGTACCGATCCGCTCGTGCTGGACGAACGACGATTGATCCTCGACGGCGCAGAACCAGAAGTTGCGCTTGAACACCTCGGCCGGGGAGAGCGCCTCCCCGAAGCGGCGCCAGGTGCCGTACATGTCGTGGTAGCTCAGCATGTGGTCGAGCCGGTCCAGCAGCCCCGCCACCCAGCCGATCCCCCCTTCGGAGAGACAGATCTTCAGGTCCGGGTAGCGGGTGCACAACCCCGAGTACAGCCAGTCGACCGCCGCGGTGATCGCGTAGGCGAAGAACAGCACGCCCGCCACGTCCGGTGGCGCGTCGTCGGTGGTCGACGGCGAGGTCCCCGACGACCCGATGTGCAGATTGACCACGGTGCCCGTCTCCGCACACGCCGCCATCAGCGGATCCCAGTACCCGGAATGAATGGTCGGCAACCCCAGCAGCGCCGGATTCTCGCTGAACGTGACGGCGTGAAATCCACGAGCGGCGTTCTCCCGGATCATCTTCGCGCCCACCGCGGGGTCCAGTAGCCACGGCAGCTGGCACGGGATGATCCGATCGGGGTGGGCGCCGGCCCAAGCCTCGAGGTGCCAGTCGTTCCACGCGCGCACGCAGGCCATCGCGAGGTCGCGGTCGGAGGTCACCTGTTGCAACCGCTGACCGGCGAAGCCGGGCAGGAACGACGGGAAGTTCAGCGACGCGTACACGCCGTTGAGATCCATGTCCTTGACGCGTGCCTCGATGTCCCAAGCGCCACGGCGCATTTCGTCGAAGCGGGCCGGTTCGAATCCGTACTCGGACACCGGGCGTCCGACGACGGCGTTGAAGCCCACGTTGGGTAGCGAGTGACCGTCGTACCTCCAGGTCTGACCGCCGTCCTCGGTGTCGACCACCCGCGGTGCGCGGTCGGCGAACTTGCGCGGGACCCGGCCCTCGAAGGTGTCCGGAGGCTCGACGATGTGGTCGTCGACGGAGATGACGGTGTAGAGCCGTGGTGCCCGTTCCGGTTCCGGCAGGAAGGTGACGCACCGGTCGGCGCCGGTCTTGGCGGTGGTGAAGCTCAGATTTCCCGCGAGCTCGTCGATGGAAGCCATGTGGTGGACCCTCTCTAACTCAGCACGCCGCGGTCGGCCTTGATGGTCATCCGGGCCGCCCCGGCCCAGTACACGTCCGCCGCCCGTTCGATGAGCGAGGCCTTCATGCCCACCATGTCGCCACGGCTCATCTGCACGGGCGTCCGCCCGGTGAGCATGACGTCGTAGGCCAGCCGACACACGCGCTCGACGGAGGCCGCCCGGTAGACCGCTTCGGCGATGTTGCGGCCGGTGACGATGACCCCGTGGTTGGCCAACAGCACCAGGTGTGCCGAGCCGATCTGCTCGACCAGTTCCGTTGCCCGCCAAGGTGTATCGATCTCACCGTCGTACTCGGGCACCAGATGCATGTCGTCGAGGAACAAGGCGCCGGTTTGGTGGACCAATTCGGGAAGTACGCCGAGTGCGGCGAGCAGGCTGACGTAGTACGGATGGTTGTGGATGACCACCCGCGCGTCCGGATGCAACCGGTGCAGTTCGGTGTGCAGGTGGATGGCCGGAGTGACGTCCCAGCGGCCGCGGACCACCCGGGCCTGCTCGTCGACGACGCAGATGTCCGAGGCGGTGAGCTCCTGCCACCACAGGCCCCACGGATTGACCAACATGTCGGTCTGGCCGGCGGGCTGCCAGGTGATGTGCCCGGCCATGTTCTCGGCGAACCCGAGCTCGGCGAGGTGCCGGAAGGCGACCGCCAGGGTCTGCTCCTCGGTGAGCTCGACACCGATCGGCGGGACCTTCGCCGGCGCCCACACCTCCAGCCCGCCCCGCCGCACCGGTTCTGTGGTCATGTCTCGACTCCCCCTCGCTCCGGTCCTCGCTCGTCCCTCGCTGCGATCCTCACTCGCGCTCGTCTTCGGGTCGTCATGCCTCGACTCCCACTCGCTCCGGTCCTCACTCGTCCCTCGCTGCGATCCTCACTCGCGCTCGTCTTCGGGTCGTCATGCCTCGACTCCCACTCCCAATTCCATTCGGATGCGTTCGCGCAGTTGCCCCTTCGCGATCTTCCCGCCCGAGGACCGGGGCAGCTCATCGAGCACTTCGAGCCGCTCGGGCAGCAGTTCCTTGGACGTACCCTGGGCCAACAGGTGCGCGCCGAGGGCGGCCAGGTCGAACGCCTCATCGGGGTACTTGAGCTCGACGAAGACGCACACCCGCTCCCCGAAGAGCGGGTCGGGCATGGCCACGGCGGCCGCCACCGCCACTGCCGGATGGGTCGTGACGGCCTCCTCGACCTGGACCGCACTGATGTTCTTCCCGCCACGCAGGATGAAGTCCGACGTCCGGCCGACCAGGCTCAGATAGCCCTCGGCATCCAGTTCACAGATGTCGCCCATCCGCATCCAACCGTCCCTGGTGTACAGCTGGTCGTGGTCGGTACCCCCGAGGTAGCCAAGGCTGAGCGCGGGTCCCCGGCAAACCGGTTGGCCCCGGCCGGATTCCGTGACGTCCCGGTCTCCGTCGAACAGCCGGACCTGCATCTCCGGCACGATCCGGCCCGCGGAGCGCAGCCTGCGGTGCAACGGGTCGGTTACCGAGGTGGCGCTCAACATGCCCGTCTCGTTGGAGCCGTAGAACTGCAGGATGGTGGCACCCGTCAGCGCCTCGAACTCGGCGGCCTGGCGGTACGGCAGCGGCTCACCGCCGGTGAACACCACCCGCAGGCTGCCGAGCTCACGGGCCCGAGCCGCCTCGTGGGCGATGATCATCGCCAACTGCGTGCTGACACAGCACAAGACGGTGGCGCGATGTCGTTCGATCGCCGCGCACGTCGCCTCGGCACTGAAGCGCTCGATGCGCACGGTCGTCGCCCCGAGGTATATCGGCGTGGTGTGCGAGGTCCAGATCCCGAAGCCGAACGGAGTAGGGATCACGGGCAGGAATACGTCCGCACTGGTGAGTTCGCCGTTGGCCATGGCCTTTTGGTGAAAGTAGTGCCACCGATTCTGGGTGTGGACGACGCACTTGGGCAACCCGGTGGTGCCCGAGGTCGAATTGATCAGGAATACGTCATCGGCTCCGGCGGGCTGCCGGGTGCTGCCCGTCGCCGCGGGCGGCCCCGTGTCGACGACGAGCGCGGTGGCATCGGTTCCGACTCCGACGACGCGCAGCGTCGGATTCGCCGTCGCCGCCGCTCGCTGCGCCGGCTCGAGGTGCTCGGCGTCCGCGACCAACAGCGCCGGTTGCGCCGTCTGCAAGAGCTGGGTCACCTCACGCACGCCCGCTCGGGCTCCGAGTCCGACGGTCGCCGCTCCGCAGCGCTCGATCGCGATCAGAAGTACGTGGATGGCGCTGTTGTCGTGATGCCACACCGCGACCCGGTCCCCGGCCACGATCCCGAGGTTCGCCAGTTGATTGGCTAGATTCGTTGCGGCATGGTCGAATTCGCGCCAGGAGAACTGATACCCGGAGGCATCGGCGGAGAAGTCGACATAGGCCGGCCGGTCCGGTGCCGAAGCCGCGTTGCGGCCGACGCACTCGGACAGCGTGGTGTCCGACCACCATCCGGCGGCCCGGTACCGGGTGGCTTCGGCAGGTGAAACGGCGGCTCCCTCGACGCCCATCACCAGATCATAGGGAAATG
>JAHFVB010000331.1 GCA_023264755.1 Mycobacterium sp.
AACCGATGATCAAGACGTCGTAGTCAGGCTCCATCCAACGATTATGAACTTACCGCCCGGTAACAAGCTAGACAGGACAGCCTAAGTCAGCTTCCGACGGTCAGCCCGACCTTCTGGAATTCCTTGAGATCGCAGTACCCGGCCTTGGCCATCGACCGGCGCAGGCCGCCGACCAGGTTCAGCGCGCCGAACGGATCGTCGGACGGACCGCTGAGCACCTGGTCGAGCGACGGCCGCTCACCCATCGCGATCTGCAGCAGGGCACCGCGCGGCAGCGACGGATGCGCCGCGGCCGAGGGCCAGAACCAACCGTCGCCCATCGCCTCGGCGGCTACCGCCAGCGGCGTGCCCAACACGACCGCGTCGGCACCGCATGCGATGGCCTTGGCCAACTCGCCCGAGGTGTGGATGTCGCCGTCGGCCAGCACGTGGACGTAGCGACCACCGGTCTCGTCGAGGTACTCCCGGCGGGCAGCGGCGGCGTCGGCGATCGCGGTGGCCATCGGCACGCTGATGCCAAGCACCTCGTCGCTGGTGGTGACGCCCGAGGTCGACCCGTAGCCGACGATGACTCCGGCCGCGCCGGTCCGCATCAGGTGCAACGCGGTGCGGTGATCGAGCACGCCGCCCGCGACCACCGGGATGTCGAGCTCGGAGATGAACGTCTTGAGGTTGAGCGGCTCGCCGGATCCGTCCCGGTCCTGCGCGACGCGCTCGGCGGAGATGATGGTGCCCTGGATGACCAACAGGTCGATGCCCGCCGCGACCAGCACGGGCGTCAGGGCCTGTGCGTTCTGCGGGCTCACCCGGACCGCGGTGGTGACTCCGGCCTCCCGGATGCGCGCCACGGCTGCGCCGAGCAAGTCGGGATCGATCGGAGCCGAATGCAGCTGCTGCAGCAGTCGGATCGCGGTGGCCTGCTCGGGCTCCTGCTCGGCGGCCTCGACGACCTGGGCGATCTTGGCTTCGACGTCGGCGTGCCTACCGATGAGACCTTCGCCGTTGAGCACCCCGAGGCCGCCCCGCCTGCCGAGTTCGATGGCGAACTCGGGTGACACCAACGCGTCGGTGGGGTGGGCGATGACCGGAATCTCGAAGCGATACGCATCGAGCTGCCACGCCGTCGAGACGTCCTGGGACGACCTGGTGCGCCGCGAGGGAACGATGTTGATGTCGGCAAGTTCGTAGGTGCGGCGGGCGGTCCGGCCCATGCCGATCTCGACCATGTCACGCACAGTTCTGTTCCCTCTTCCCGCGAGCGCTCATAGGTGTTCCTGCTCGCTAACGGGCGTAGTAGTTGGGCGCCTCGGCGGTCATCGTGATGTCGTGCGGATGGCTCTCCTTGAGCCCGGCCGCAGTGATCTGCACGAACTGCGCCTGCTGGAGGTGCTCGATGGTGGCCGACCCGGTGTAGCCCATCGCGGCGCGCAAGCCGCCGGTCAGCTGGTGGATGACCGTCGACAGCGGGCCGCGGAACGGCACGCGGCCTTCGATGCCCTCCGGCACCAACTTGTCCTCGGAGAGCACGTCGTCCTGGAAGTAGCGGTCCTTCGAGTAGCTCTTGGCCGCACCGCGGCCCTGCATGGCGCCCAGTGACCCCATGCCGCGGTAGCTCTTGAACTGCTTGCCGTTGACGAAGATCAACTCGCCGGGCGCCTCGGCGGTACCGGCCAGCAGCGAGCCCAGCATGGCCGTCGACGCGCCTGCGGCGAGCGCCTTGGCGATATCACCGGAGTACTGCAGGCCGCCGTCGGCGATCACCGGAACCCCCGATGGGGCGCACGCCGCGACGGCCTCGAGAATCGCCGTGATCTGCGGGGCGCCGACGCCGGCCACCACGCGCGTCGTGCATATCGACCCGGGCCCGACACCGACCTTGACCGCGTCGGCACCGGCTTCGACCAGGGCGGCGGCCGCCGCGCGGGTGGCGACGTTGCCGCCGATGACGTCGACGCGCCCAGGCGCCATCGCCTTGACCCACGACACCATGTCCAGCACGCCGCGGTTGTGCGCATGCGCGGTGTCGACGACGAGCACGTCGACACCCGCGTCGACCAACGTCATCGCCCGCTCCCGCGCGTCTCCGCCCACGCCGACCGCGGCGCCGACGAGCAGTCGCCCGTCGCTGTCCTTGGTGGCCAGCGGGAACTGTTCGGTCTTGACGAAGTCCTTGACGGTGATGAGCCCCGTCAGCCGGCCGTGCCCGTCGACGATCGGCAGCTTCTCGATCTTGTGGCGGCGCAGCAGCCCGAGCGCGGCCTCGGCGGAGACGCCTTCCTGCGCGGTGATGAGCGGCGACTTGGTCATCACCTCGGCCACCGGCTTGTTCATGTCGACTTCGAAGCGCATGTCGCGGTTGGTGATGATGCCGACGAGCTGACCGCCCGCATCGACCACGGGCAGCCCGGAGATGCGGAAGCGCGCGCACATCGCGTCGACCTCGGCGAGCGTGTTGTCGGGCGAGCACGTCACGGGGTCGGTGACCATGCCGGCTTCCGACCGCTTGACGGTTTCCACCTGGCCGGCTTGTTCGGAGACGGGAAGGTTGCGGTGCAGCACGCCCATGCCGCCGGCGCGGGCGATGGCGATGGCCATCCGCGACTCGGTGACGGTGTCCATCGCCGAGCTCACCAACGGCACCCTCAAGCGGATCCGCTTGGTGAGCTGGCTGGACGTGTCGGCGTTGGCCGGGACCACGTCGGAGGCCGCTGGCAGCAGCAAGACGTCATCGAACGTCAAGCCGAGCATCGCGACCTTGGTCGGATCGTCACCGCCGGTCGGTACGGGGACGGCGATGGGAAGGCTGCTCTCAGCGATCGACATGGGTGGGCCTCCAGTAGGCGCAGTACGTAGAGACGTAGATGACCATCCTATCTGGACGCACCCGGATCGCTCATTGCCCCGCGCCCTAGACCCCGACGTGAACCCATTGCACCTGCGGCGGAACGGCGTGGATGGCTGGCGCGACACGGCAGGCCTTGCGTAGGGTGGAACCGTGCGCGACCATCTGCCGCCGGGTTTGCCTCCCGACCCGTTCGCCGACGACCCATGTGATCCGTCGGCGGCCCTCGATGCGCTCGAGCCGGGGCAACCCTTGGATCCCCAAGAACGCGTCGCCGTCGAGGCGGATCTGGCCGATTTGGCCGTCTACGAAGCTCTTTTGGCTCACAAGGGAATTCGTGGCCTGGTGGTGTGCTGCGACGAATGCCAGCAGGACCACTATCACGATTGGGACATGCTGCGCGCCAACCTGCTGCAGTTGCTGGTGGACGGTACGGTCCGGCCTCACGAGCCCGCGTACGACCCGGAACCCGAGGCCTACGTGACCTGGGATTACTGCCGTGGGTACGCCGACGCCTCGCTGAACGAAGCGGCGTCGGAATCCGACGGATATCGCTGAAGGCGCAAACCGCCTAGCGCGGCGGCGCAACTGGCGTCGTCGTCACGATCTGCTCATCCCCATTCGACCGCTTCGGCGCTTGCGGCGCTGCGGGTTCCGGGCTCAGCGCTAGCCGCGGTTGGGACGCGGGCGCGGGAACCGAAACGGCTGGCGCTACGGGGGTGACTGACGTCACCTCGGCTGGCGGGGCCAGTGCGGGGCCAGGATTGGACGACGCGCCACTCGGTGGGGCCGCTGGCGCACTACTCGGTGGCGAAGCCGGGCTGCCCGGTACCGACGCGGGGCTGCTCGGCGGAACTGCCGCGCTACTCGGCGGAGACGGAGGGCTGCTCGGCGCCGAGGCACTGCTGGGCGGCGACGCGGGACTGCTCGGCGGCGACGCCGGCGCACTACTCGGTGACGATGCCGGGCTACTAGACGAAGGCGGCGCACTACTCGGCGGCGAAGCCGGGCTGCTCGGTACCGACGCCGGGCTACTCGGCGGCGTAGCCGGTGAACTCGGCGCGCCGACGGACCCGGGGACGTCAGAGCTGGGCGGTGTGGTCAGCACGATCTCGGGACCCGGCGACTCCGACGTCGGGGACGTCGGAGTGGTCAGCGTCGAAGAAGTAGTCGAGGAGCTCGACGGGGTGCTGGAGTCCACCACCGCGGGCACGGGCAACAGCGTCAGCGGCGAGTTGGACAGCACCGGCTGGGGCTGGTCTGGCGGCGGGAGCTTGGCCGCCGGATCTTGCTCGACCACCTTGTAGGTCAATTCATTGAACTGCTGGGTCAGCTGTTGCTTCTGCTCCGGGGTGTCCACGCTCTGGACCGTCGTGCTCAGCGCCACGAGCTTGTCCTGGGCCTGCTGCCACTGGCCCTGATCGATCAGCTGCCGCACCTGCATCATCTCGGTCTGCGCGGACAGCACCACCTGGTCGTCGCGCGCGGACTGCGCACCGAAGAGCGTCGTCCGCATTCCGTACAGGGCGTCACCCGGGCCGGATCCGTACACCGCCGCCCCGAATCCGCCGACGCACAGCACCGCGGCGGCAGCCGATGCGACGAGGGCCAGCCACGGGCGGCCGTGCCGATGGCTGAGCCCGCTGTTCAGGGCCGCTACGGCATCGCGAGTGGTGAGCTGCACGACCGGCGGCGCCTCCCGCACGTCATCACGCCAGTCGGCGAGCAGGAATGCGAGTTCGGCCTCGGCGTGGTCGGTCGAATACGCGGTGTCGTTGGTGGCGAGCGCGTCGAAGAATCGATCTACCCGATTGATCTCGTTGAGCGACGGGTCTCCACCGTGGGAGGTCCAACGACCGAAGTCAGGCATCGCGGATCCCCCTTCCGTCGAGCTCGGCCTTGAGTTTGGTCAATGCGCGGTGCTGTGCGACGCGGACTGCGCCGGCGGTGCTGCCGACTGCGTCGGCGGTCTCCTCGGCGCTCAACCCGACCACCACGCGGAGTATGACGATCTCGCGTTGTTTCTCGGGCAGCGTCGCAAGCAACCTGTCCATGCGGGCGGCGGCGTCGGAGTCGATCGCCAACTGCTCCGGACCCGCAGCCTGCGAAGCTCGCTCCGGGAGGGTGTCGGTGGCGTCGGCTTGATTTCGACCCATTGCTCGAAATGCGTCGGCCACCTTGTGCGCGGCGATGCCGTAGACAAAGGCCAGGAACGGGCGTCCCTGATCTTTGTAGCGCGGCAGCGCCGTGATGGCGGCCAAGCACACCTCCTGAGCAATGTCGTCGGCTGACAAACCACTTCGTTCCGCGCTTCCGATCTTTCCCCGGCAATACCGGAGCACGATCGGCCGGATGGTTTCCAGCACCTTCTGGAGGGCGGCTCGATCCCCTGACACTGCTTTGGCAACGACATCATCGAGACCATCTCCCGAAATTGTCATCGTGCGCAGTATCTCCAGCGTTACGGATGTGGCATGGCTCAGCGGATGGGTCAGCTAAAGACTAGTGATCGCGCCGCGGCGGGTGGAATCAGCGATTCGACCACACCCCGCCTCGAGCTTGCACGGCGGTAGCGCAATCCTCGCGGAGGGCAACCAGCTGAGCCGGCGCGCGCGAGTTGCTTCCCACCTCGGCAAGCAGGCACGCCAAGGCCCAGGTCAGCGGGAGCAAACCGTTCGCCTCGGCCGCCTCCAGCGTCGCATCGGCCAGCCGGCGGGACCGTTCGAGCTGGCCTGCGCAGCAAAGCGCAGCGGCTAGCACGACATCGGATTTCACCGCGTGTCGTACCGAACCGAGGTCGCTCGCAAGCGCCACCGCGCGCTCGGCTCGTCCGACCGCGGTGGAGCCGTCACCGGTGGCCATCGCGAGTTCGGCACCGACCCAGCCCAGCCGTACCGGCAGCCGGGCGGGCCCGATCTCGTCCACGGCACCCCTTGCGGCCTCGGCGGCGGCCAACAACCGGGCCGACAGTGGGAACCGACCGAGCCCGAGCGCGTCGGCGGCCAGGCCGATCAGCGCGTCGGTGCGCGCCTCACCGTCGGTCCCCGCGACTGCGAGGGCCCGGCCGTCCCACGTGCGTGCGTGGGCGTGCCATCCGAGTTGGCGCAGGAACGACGCCC
>JAHFVB010000631.1:0-426 GCA_023264755.1 Mycobacterium sp.
ACACCGCCGGCGCCCGAGGCCACGACCATGCCGTTGAGCAATCCGTTGGCTGGCAACGTGATGGCGAAGGAGCCGTCGGCGAGCAAGTGATGCACCGGCGTGGTCGCCGGTTCGAGCCCCTCGACGGCGAGCATCGCGCCGCCGTCCCGGGCACAGGCGCTCCGAATCCGTTCGGCGGTGGTGGGGGCCAGGACGGTCATCGCATCATCCTTCGTTAGTGAGGTAACCCTAACTTAGGCTACCCTCACTGAATTGCGCAAGGGTCGTGGAGCAACCTCCGGAATCAACCTCCGGAATCAACGGGGCGCCAGCCGATAGGCTGGGCCCGTGCCACGCGTCGCCTACCTCGGTCCGCGCGGCACCTTTTCCCAAGCGGCGCTGCTAGCGCTGACCGCGCGCGGCCTGCTCGCCGGACCCATCGAGGAA
>JAHFVB010000631.1:436-2077 GCA_023264755.1 Mycobacterium sp.
GACGCCGTGCGCTCCGGCGCCGCCGACTACGCCTGCGTACCCATCGAGAACTCCATCGAGGGTTCGGTGTTGCCCACCCTGGACAGCCTGGCGTTCGGGGCTCCGCTGCAAGTCTTCACCGAGCTCACCTTGGACGTGGCGTTCAGCATCGTCGTCGCGGCGCACACGACCGCCGCCGACGTCCGGCGCGTCGCGGCGTTTCCCGTCGCGGCCGCCCAGGTACGCCGCTGGCTGGCCGAACACCTGCCGCACGCCGAAGTCGTTCCTGCGGTGTCGAATGCGGCTGCGGCCGAGGACGTTCGGGACGGCCGAGCCGAGGCCGGAGTGAGCACGGCACTGGCCGCGGAACTCTACGGACTGGCCAGCCTGGCCGACGGAGTGGTCGACGAGCCCAACGCGCGCACCCGGTTCGTGCTGGCCGGCTCGCCCGCCCCGCCGCCGCCGCGCACCGGTGCCGACCGCACGTCGGTGGTACTGCGGCTGGAGAACGTGCCCGGCGCCCTGGTCTCGGCGATGACCGAGTTCGCCGTGCGTGACATCGACTTGACTCGCATCGAATCGCGGCCCACCCGGACCGAACTGGGCACGTACGTGTTCTTCCTCGATTGCGTGGGCCACCTCGACGACACCTCGGTGTCCGAGGCACTCAAGGCGCTATACCGACGTTGTGCAGACGTGAGATATCTGGGCTCCTGGCCGACCGGCTCCCCAGCTGGTGCCGTGCCACCCTGCACGGCAGCGGCGTCGAATTGGTTGGACCGACTCCGAAGGGGGGAACGACCGTGAGCGGGCGGCTCGTCCTGGTGCGACACGGTCAGTCGTTCGGCAACGTCGATCGTCGGCTCGACACCCGACCGCCTGGCGCGGCGCTCACGGACCTCGGGCACGAGCAGGCCCGCGCGTTCGCCTCGCAGTGGCCGCACGAAGTCGGGCTGGTCGCGCACTCGACGGCGCTGCGGGCAGCGGAGACCGCCGCCGAGATCGGCGCCGAGTTGGGTTTGCCGACGCTGGAGCTGGAGGACATCCACGAAGTCCAGGTCGGTGAGTTGGAGAACCGAAACGACGACCTGGCCATTGCCGAGTTCAACGCCACCTACCAGCTGTGGCACGAGGGGGAACTCGACGTGTCACTGCCCGGCGGCGAGTCCGGCACCGAGGTACTCGACCGCTACCTGGCCGTCGTCAAGCAGCTGCGGGTGCGCTTCCTCGACGACCACGCGTGGACCCGCGACGTCGTCGTCGTCAGCCACGGGGCGGCGATCCGGCTGGTGGGGGCGGTGCTGGCCGGCGTGGACGGCGGCTTCGCCCTCGAGCACCACCTTCCGAACGCCGAATGCGTGGTGCTCACTCCCATCACCGACGGGCGGTGGAGCTGTGTTCAGTGGGCGGCGCTCGTGCCGCCGTTCGAGCCGACGCTGGCCGTGCATCCCGTCGAGGATGCGCTGCACGGGGCCGACCCGATGGGCTGAGCGGTCAGCTCGCGGTGGCAATGGCGTCTGAGCCGGAGCCCGCGCCGGTCACCGCGCACGCGCACCCGATGGCATCACAGTCGATGCGGTAGGTGTGCCCGAGTTCGGGCCGGTCGCAATCGGGTTCGGTGCACTCCGCGCCGAACCTGGCGTGCACGATGACGGTCCCGTG
>JAHFVB010000332.1 GCA_023264755.1 Mycobacterium sp.
CGAGCGGGATCACCGACAGCGCGGTCAGCAGGATGGCGAAGGCGAAGAAACCCTCGTGGAAGCCGGCCAGGTAGATCGAGACGGCCCCGGTGAGGCCTTGGGCCAGTGCGATGACGAAGTGTCCGCGTACGGTGCCGCGGACCATCGCACCCATTCGGGCCAGGTAGAGGTCGGTGACCTCCTCCCCAAGCGGGTTGAGCTGGCGGATCAGCACCTGCATGCCCTTGCGGTTGTTGAGCAGCGAGATGAACACGTAGAGGAACAACACCGCCGCCACGACGCTGCCGATCACGCTGCCGGCTGCCCCCTGCAGGAAGTGCAACAGGTACTCGCCGCCCTTCTGCGCGATGGTGCTCAACCGGTCGCGCAGGCCTTGCTCGGTCACGTGGACGCCGTGGAGCAGCGGCACCCGGGCGATCAGCTGGTTGAGCAACACCAGCGCGCGATCACCCACCGAACTCAAGTCGGTGCGCGCCACCCAACCGGAGATGCTGCGGACCATGGCGCTGACCTGTGCGACGGCCAGCAGTACCAGCAGGCTCATCGGAACGATCACGGCGGCGAGCGCACTCAGTACGGTCAGGGCGACGGAAAGTCCTCTGCCGAGCCGCTTTTGGAACCACTCGAACAGCGGGTCGAAGAGGTAGGCGGCGACCGCGGCGACCACGATGACGATGAAGTAGGAGCGCAGGAAGTACGCGCCGAAGGCGAGCGCGACGACGGTGGCGATGGCCAGTGCTTGCTTCTGAGAGTCGGTGAACTCGTGCTCCATGGCCACGATGGTCGATCCCGTCAGTAACTTCTGGCCGGAGACTGCGCTTGCCGAGCCCGTTGGCGCGCGACGAAGCCGATCGACATGCGCTGCATCAGTCCCGGCGCGGCCCGCACCATCAACCACTGGGCGTGGGACAGCCGAGGTTTCACCAGCAGCGCCTTGTTCCGGGTGACGGCCCGCAGGGTCTCGCGTGCCAACCGGTCGGCATCGTAGGGCTTCTTGAGGCCCTGGCCCTTCACGAAGTAGTCCCGGCCGACGAAGCCCCCGACGGCCCCCTTGTCCAGGATCGGCGTCTCGACCGCACCCGGGCAGACGGCCAGCACGCCGACGCCGCGGCCGGCCGCCTCCGAGCGCAGAGCCAGCGACAGCCCCACCACCGCGTGCTTGCTCATCACGTAGCTGGTGATTTGTCCGGCCGCGGCGAGCCCGGCCATCGAGGCGGTGTTGACGAGGTGGCCGTGGCCTTGCTTGACCATCTGGGGATAGGCGGCGGCGACGCCGTGTACGACGCCGCGGACGTTGATGTCGATGATGGCGTTCCACTGGTCGAGCGTGAGCAGTTCGGTGTCGCCGCCCCAGGCGATTCCTGCGTTGTTGAACATCAGGTCCAACCGGCCGGTCCGGTCGACCACCTCGTCGACGCAGCCCTGCACCGCCGCGGCGTCGGTGACGTCCAGGCGGGCCGAGCTGGTGCCAAGGGGCGCGGCCGTCCGGGCGGCGGCGTCGCCGTCGATGTCGGTGCACACCACCTGGGCGCCGGCCGCCGCGAGCGCCCGGCACAGGGCGGCGCCGATACCCGAGCCGGCACCGGTGACGATCGCCTGCTTACCCGCGAACGTCTGCCCGGACATGTTCCTCCTCGACTAGAACGCGCGTCAGATTCGCACTGTAGAGGGTCAGGTGCACACCCGTCGGGTCGTTTGCGGTCCTGGCGTGCGGGTACGTCAGAGCCATGCCCGGGTATCCATGGACCAGTTGACGCTTCTGCTCGGATTGTTCGCGGCCACCGTGCTGCTGGCTCCGTTGGCCGAGTGACTCAAGGTGCCCTACCCGGTGTTGCTGCTGGTGTTCGGCTTGGCGGTGGCCTTCGTTCCCGGCTTGCCCACCCCGTCCGTCAGTCCAGAGCTGATCCTTCCGCTGGTGTTGCCGCCGCTGCTGTTCGCCGCCGCGCGTCGTACGTCGTGGCGGGAGTTCCTGGACAACCGCAGGGCCATCGGACTGCTCGCCGTTGCGTTGGTCGCAGTGACGGCGTTCTCGGTCGGTGCGGTGTTGCAGGCCCTGGTGCCCGGCCTGCCGCTGATCGCGGCGCTCGCATTCGGGGCGGCAGTCGCCCCGCCGGATCCCGTCGCGGCCACGGCGGTCGCACGAGAGCTTCGGCTGCCACGCCGGCTGCGTACCACGCTGGAGGGTGAGGGCCTGTCGAACGATGCGACGTCGTTGGTGCTCTACGAAGTCGCCGTCGCGGCCACGGTGACCGGCGCGTTCTCCCCGTGGAAGGCGGCCGGCAGCCTGGCGCTGGCCGTCGTGGTGGGCGTCGTGACGGCGCTGCTCGTCGCGGTGGCGGTGCGTTGGCTGCTGGGCAAGCTCCCCGCTCATCCCGCAGGCAGTGCGCTGGTGCTCCTGATGCCGTTTGCGGCCTATGGTGCCGCCGATGCGGCCCACGGCAGCGGGGTGCTGGCCGTGGTCACGCTTGCGCTCGCTCTGAGCCGTCATGCGGACGCGGAGTCGGCGCAGACCCGGCTGGTGTCCGGAATGACGTGGGACATCGTCGAACTTCTGGTGACGGGCGCCGCCTTCGCGTTCGTGGGGTTGGAGTTGCGGGCCGTGGCCGCTGCAGTGCCGGGTGACCTCGGCGCGCTCCTGGGGCAGGCCGGGCTGATCACGGCGCTGGTGATCGTGGCCAGATTCGCCTGGATCTTCCCGGTTGCGACCATCGACCAAAGGCTAAGGAAGCGAAGGGATCCCGAGGCCGAACCGGTCGGCTGGCGGGAGCGGACGATCGCGTCGTGGGCCGGGATGCGGGGCGTGGTGACGCTGGCGGCGGTGCTGGCCCTGCCCGCCGGCTTCCCGCAACGCGACCGAATCGTATTCCTGGCCTTCGTCGTAATCACCGCAACGCTGTTGCTTCAGGGGCTGACGCTGCGCCTGCTGGTGCGCAGGCTGGGCGTTCACGCGTCCCCGGATCAGGAGCGGGACATGGAGCACGAGCTCACCCGGCGGGCGCGCGACGCCGGTAGTCGGCGTCTGGAGGAGCTGCGCGCCGACGGCGACGGGCAGGACGCGATGCTCGACGAGGCGCATGACAATGCGGAGAAGGTTTGGCACAAGCTGGGTTTCGATCAATACGACGGGGACGACGAGCAGAAGACCGCCAGTGTGGAACACACGCTGCGCGCCGCCGAGTTGGAAGCGGAGGTGTTGACCGCTGCCCGCGCGGCCGTGGTGGCCGCACGCGGCGAGCACGGCACCGATCCCACGATCGTCGATGGGCTTCTGCGCAAGCTCGATGGGCACGGCGCCCCGCCGGGCTGATACCTGCTCGGCACGGAGGGGCTTTCAGGGTCCGTCATGCGGGTCATCGCGCGGCCCGGTCGGTGTGACGCCACCCGGGTCCACTCGTCGCTGACGTGCGTCGAATCGGCGTCGTTGGCGAGTCGTTGCCGGCGCAACCGCAGGTCGCCCGTGGTACGGGTTAAGCTGAGGCTCGTCGTAGGCATCTCGTGTGCCGACTAGAACGGTTACCGTCTGCGATTTCTCGGCTAGCGGACGGGAGCACCAGCCATGGTGCCTACTTCCTCTCGACGCACCAAGGCGCCGCGACTGGCCTTCTGTGCCCGGTCGACTGCGCGCGGGGGAGTAGATGGGGCCTGGTGGCCCAGTAGCACCAACCTGAGCGCCCAATTGCCAGATCTGGTTTCCGTGTTGGGGTTGACGATCGGTGAGGTGCGTCGGGTGGTCTACGACCCGAGCACCTGGCCGCCGACGCCGCCGCGAATCATCAAGGGCAGCAATGCAATATCTGTCGACCCCTATCCCTTGGTGGCGAGCGACACCATCTACCTGATCGGTTCACACGCACGGGATGCGGTGCTCTACGTCATCCCACCGAAGAGTGCCGTCGCCGTCGTGGATCGGCTCCTGACCGCAGTATCCGAGGCGACCGGCCCCATGAATGCCTTCGTGCTGCGACACTTACTGACGAACTGCGCGTCCACCGTGGGGCGGCCCTCGCAGTGACACAACTAAATGGACGGCCAGGTTCCCCCAGACCCTTGGGATCCGCGGCTGAGCCGCCACTGCGCGCTCGGCTAAATCGGCTCACGCCCGTTGTGGCGTTGGAAGGGGTCTTCAATGAGCAAGTTCTGTGACGTCATGTACGCCAACGCCAGCACCAGTACCAGGGGGTTGGTCACTGGTGAGCCCGGCGCGCCCATCCGCCAAACCTGGGGTGAGGTGCACCAGCGGGCCCGCCGAATCGCGGGTGGACTGGCCGCTGCGGGCGTCGGTAGCGGTGACGCCGTCGCCGTCCTGGCCGGGGCTCCGGTCGAGATCGCGCCCACCGCGCAGGCCGTGTGGATGCGCGGCGCCAGCCTGACGATGCTGCACCAGCCCACCCCGCGGACCGACCTGGTGCTGTGGGCCGCCGAGACCGTTCGCGTGGTGGCCACGCTCGGGGCCGCCGCCGTCATCGTCTCCGACCCGTTCATGGCCGCCGCGCCCGTGCTCGCCGAGCACGGCGTGACCGTGCTGGTCGTCGCCGACCTCCTGGCCTGCGACCCCATCGACCCGCTGGAGGCGGGCGAGGACGACATCGCGCTACTGCAGCTGACCTCGGGTTCGACCGGCCCGCCGAAGGCCGTCCGCATCACCCATCGCAATCTGGCGTCCAACGCCGACGCGATGTTCGTGGGCGCCGAGTACGACCTGAACACCGACGTCATCATCAGCTGGCTTCCGCTGTTCCACGACATGGGCATGACCGGCTTCCTGGTCGTGCCCATGTACTTCGGGGCCGAGTTGGTGAAGATCACGCCGATGGACTTCCTCAGCGACACCCTGCTGTGGGCCAAGCTCATCGACAAGTACAAGGGCACGATGACCGCCGCGCCGAACTTCGCCTACGCGGTGCTGGCCAAGCGACTGCGCAAGACCGAGCCGGGAACGTTCGACTTGTCGTCGCTGCGCTGGGCCCTCTCGGGTGCCGAGCAGGTCGAACCCGCCGTGGTGGAGGCGCTGTGTGAAGCCGGCGCTCCCTTCGGGCTGCGCCCCGAAGCCATTCTGCCCGCCTACGGCATGGCCGAGACCACCGTGGCCGTGTCGTTCTCCGAGTGCCGCGGGGGCCTGGTCGTCGACGAGGTGGACGCCGACATCCTGGCCGTACTGCACCGGGCCGTGCCCGCGACCACGGGCAACGTCCGCAGGCTCGCGACGCTGGGGCCGCTGCTGGCCGGCCTGGAGGCGCGAATCATCGACGAGGACGCCAATGAGCTACCCACCAGGGGCGTCGGGGTCATCCAGGTGCGCGGTGAACCGGTGTCGCCTGGCTACACCACGCAGGCCGGCTTCATCTCGGCGCAGGACGAGCAGGGCTGGTACGACACCGGCGATCTGGGCTACTTGACCGAGCACGCCCACCTCGTGGTGTGCGGACGCGTCAAGGACGTCATCATCATGGGCGGGCGCAACATCTATCCCACCGACATCGAGCGGGCGGCCGCGCGGGTGGCCGGGGTACGGCCGGGCTGCGCCGTGGCGGTGCGCCTGAACGCCGGCCGAACCCGGGAGACCTTCGCGGTGGCCGTCGAGTCCAACGCCTTCGCGGACCCGGCCGAGGTGCGCCGCATCCAACGCGAAGTGGCGCACGAGGTGTTCGCCGAGGTCGACGTCCGCCCCCGAAACGTCGTGGTGCTGGCGCCCGGGGTCATCCCGAAGACGCCGTCGGGCAAGCTACGTCGAGCACATGCCCTCTCGTTGGTGGGGCAATAGCAGTCAGGACCTAGCGGGCGCGGGGTGCGCGGCGACCTTCATGCTGTCGTAGAGCTCGATGTAGTACGGCAGGCATTGGGCCATGGCCTGCTCGGTCGTGTACAACGGCTGATAGCCGAGGTCGCGTTTGGCCTTCGCGATCGAGAAGTAGTTGTTCAGCGAGATCCGTTCGATGCCAAGCGGTTCCACCGGCGGCT
>JAHFVB010000333.1 GCA_023264755.1 Mycobacterium sp.
AATCGCGGATGGAACCAGACTGACACTGCTGGAGACCGGGTTCGACGACCTGCCCGAACCGCAGACCGCACACGACGACAACACTGGAGGTTGGCGCGCCGAACTCGGCGAGCTGGTCGAGTTCCTGGAGAGCGCAGCAGTGCGGTGAGTGGCGAAGGACTGGTGGACGAGTTGGACGTGCCCGCGGTGTGCTCGGTATTGGCCGACGAATCCCGCTGGCGCATCCTGTCCGAGCTCGGTCGCCACGACTTGTCTGCCAGTGCATTGGCGGGCCGACTACCCATCAGCAGACAAGCGATCGCCAAACATCTGGCGATGCTGGCCGAGGCCGGCCTGGTGGAATCGATCCGCGCCGGCCGCGAAGTGCGCTACCGCGCACTCGGGGCGCGACTGACCGCATTGGCCGACGAACTCGACGTGATCGGGCAGCGCTGGGATCGCCGACTCGAGGCTATCAAGCGGATCGCCGAACGGCCCGATTGACGGCTCTTCGAACACAAAAGGCCCGGCCGGATCGAAATCCGGCCGGGCCCTCGAGGTTTCAGCGCTGCGCTAGGAACTACGCGCGGCGGTGGGCCTCTTCACGGGTCTCTGCTGCGGAAGCGGCGGCGCGGCTGGCCTCGGCTTCGGCTTCCTTCTTGGCCACGTCGCGCTGGGCTTCGGCCTTGTCCTGCTGGGCCTGACCCTCGTGCTTGAGCTCGTCCCTGCCCAGGACGCTGCCCACGACTTCCTTCGCCTTGCCCGCCACGTCTTCGACGACGCCCTTGACGGCTGCTTCCGGACCACTGTCCTTATCGGCCATGATGAACCCTTCGGTCGTTCGACTACTTCGATGTTGAGCCCGGTGCTGGAGCTCGACCCGCTTGCGGGTCGCGGGGGAACATGGCCCCACGCCAGGTTGGCTTCCCGAGCACGCCGCCGATCAAACCTGGCCGACGCTGTGGCGCCGGTCACCGCGGCCTCGCCCTCGCCGTCGAGTCGCCGGTTGGCCGCTGAGGCAGCTCGCGTTTGAGCCATCGCGGGATGGGCACCCTGTCAAAGAATTTCCACGTGAGGAGGTCGTTCGTGCCGGTCACATCAGCCCGGAGCCAAAGGTCGGTCGGTCGGAGGTGGCCGTCGCGGCCAGCCCAGCCGGGCCGCGAGCCCGCGCGTGATGGTCGACGAGCACCTCGATTCGCTGGTTGATCGCAATGTCCATGAACAACACGAGATCAGCCGGGGGTAGCCTCGCGTGGAGATCACCAGGAGGACGCATGGAGAACGAGGTCGAGTTCCGCGTGGCGGCGAAGCTAGAAAATCTAGCGGTGCTGCGCACGTTGGTCTCCGCCGTGGCCACGTTCGAGGACCTCGACATGGATACCGTCGCCGATCTGCGCCTTGCGGTCGATGAAGCCTGTACCCGGCTGATCAGGTCGGCCGTGTCCGACGCGACGCTGGTGGTGGTGGTGCGGCCCTCCGACGACGACCTGAAGATCACCGCGTCGACCGCCTGCACCTCGCCCGACGTCATGGCACCGGGCAGCTTCAGCTGGCATGTGCTGAGCTCGCTGACCGACGATCTGACGACGTTTCAGGATGGCCAAGCACCCGGCGAAGCCGGCACCTTTGGTATCTCCATGACGACGAGACGAGTGAGCTCACTGCGGTGACGCCTTCGTCTTCGAAGGGTTCGTCGGCGCGTTCGAACTCTGAATACGCCGACGTGCTCGACATGTTCCGGCAACTGCGCGAACTACCCGAAGGCACCCCGAAGTTTCAGCGCCAACGGGACGACATCGTGGAACGGTGCCTGCCGCTGGCCGACCACATCGCCAGGCGGTTCGACGGTCGCGGCGAGGCCCGCGACGATCTGGTCCAGGTGGCCCGCGTCGGATTGGTCAACGCCGTGATCCGATTCGACGTCGACGCGGGTTCGGACTTCGTGTCCTTCGCGGTGCCGACCATCATGGGCGAAGTGCGTCGCCACTTCCGCGACAACAGCTGGTCGGTCAAGGTGCCCCGGCGGCTCAAGGAGCTGCACCTGCGCCTGGGCACGGCCACCGCCGAACTCTCCCAACGGCTCGGACGAGCGCCCACCCCAACGGAATTGGCCGCCGAACTCGAACTGGACCGCGAAGAGGTGGTCGAGGGACTGATCGCGGGCAGTTCCTACAACACGCTGTCCATCGACGGCGGTGGAGGCGGCACCGAGGAGGCGCCCGCCATCGCCGATACCCTCGGCGACGTGGACGCCAGCCTCGACCAGATCGAGAACCGCGAGGCGCTGCGACCGCTACTGGCCAGCCTGCCCGAGCGGGAACGGACCGTGCTGGTGCTGAGGTTCTTCGAGTCGATGACGCAGACACAGATCGCCGAGCGCGTCGGAATCTCGCAGATGCACGTGTCCCGGTTGCTGGCCAAATCGCTAGCGCGACTCCGCGACCAGCTGCAGTAGCGGCGAATCGCCGGGCAGGACGGCCAGGGCAGCCGCCACGGTCGGCTGCACCGGTAGTGCCGAATCCTGATCGCAGATCAACAGCAGGCGACTAACGGGCTTGCTGGGCACCAGGACCCACTCGACGCCTTCGGCGGCGCAGCGCTCCTGGAACCCGAGCAGGGCCGAATACCCGGCTGAGCCGAAGAAGTCGACGCCCGTCAGGTCGAGCAGTAGGTGGGTCATCTGCCCGGCGCGCCAGGCATATTCGGTGAACTCCGTCGCGTTGGCGGCGTCGAGCTCACCGGTGACGGCCACGATGGCCGTCGACGGTGGCATCCAGAACGTCGTGAAATCAGCTGCCCCGCAAGTGAAATTGGACTTGGGTGCAACGATCTCAACGGTGCTGAAGAGTGAATTGGTGGTAGACATTTTGTGACTCCATCAGTCGAAAGGCTTCGTACTGTGGTTCACGTCAAAAGGATGGGCCCTGCATCTCAAAGCCGTGTTGACGCTTCCAAGGCTGCGAACTCAACCACCTAGAACCCTACTCCGGTTGGCGTCCAACGACGCAAACAATCGGATGTGAATCGTATAAGGGCAGGTCAGGGTAGCCAGCCCTGATATGGATCCCACGCCGCCCCCGCCGCAGGCGCATCGTCGCGCAGCACCGTCGCCTGGATGAAACCATACGGCCGATCGTCGGCGTGGAACACCTCTTTGGGGTTGTCCAAGCCGAACGGGGACAGGTCGTAGACGAAGTGGTGCTTGTTGGGAGCGGCCAGCCGCACCTCGGCGATCATCGGGTAGGTCTCGAGCACGGCCTTGCCCATCTGGTAGAGCGTCTGCTGCAGGGCCAGCGACTGCACGATGGCGAACTGCTTGACCAGCTGGGTCTTGACACCGGCGTACGTCGCCTCCCAGTCCACGTCGGTACTGGTGAATCGCCATTGTGCGACAAGCGAAGTCGCCATCACACGATCGTGGGTGGGTTCGAGGATGGTGTAGGGATCGCTGAGGAAGCCGGCGAACTCCGAGCCGGTGGACTTCAAGATGACCATGTCCTTGAGCCCGCCGATGACCCATTCGCCGTCGCCATCCACGGTGACCGCCGCGGTGCGCACCTCCTGGCCCTTGCGAATCCAGGTGTGGTCGTGCTCCGCACCGTCGACGACGGCCCGCTCCCAGGCGTATTCCTCGATCTCGATGCGCGCCCCGTCGACCGGCTCGACGTCGCCGACGAAGTGCCGCGCCAGCGCCAGGCCGTAGTCCTCGATGGACTTCAGCCCCTTCTCCTTGGCGTAGGCGTAGGCGGTCTGCTTCTGGGTGTCGGTCGGCAACACCTCGGACTGGTCGCCGGTCAGGTAGGCCGCGCTGAAATCACCACGCAGACAAGTGGATACGTTGACATCGTGAATCTCGTGCCGCGGAGTATCGCGGTAGATCCGGACCACCCGGTTCTCGGCCTTGCCGTACTGGTTCTTGCCCAGGATGATCTCCGACATTCAACTCCCTCGATAGGTGGAATAGGCATACGGCGAAAGCAACACCGGAACGTGGTACTTGCCTGCGGGATCGGTGATTTCGAAGGCGATGACGATCTCCGGATAGAACGCCGGGGTGCCGCTGGCCCGGAAGTAGGACGCCGTGTCGAAGTGCAGCCGATGCACGCCGGCGGCCAAGCCGTCGCCGAGCCGGGCGATGCGACCGTCCCCGTCGGTGACGCCGGTGGCCAGCGTCGTACCCGCCGCATCGGTCAGGGTGACCGCGACCCCAGTCGCTGGGCGACCGGAAACCGCGTCGAGGACGTGCGTGGACAGGCTCATGGCGTCATCCTGCCGCCCCGGCGCCTCCGGTGTCGGGTTCGCCCAGGTTCGGCGGCTCACTCAACAGCCGTTCCAGCCGCAGCCGGTTGATCTTGGCCAACTCGCTGCGCATCACCCGTCGCTCGGTGTCGGGATCGTTGTCCAGCCGCTCGGTGAGGATCGCCAGGAGCTCCTCAGCCGACCGGCCGCTGGCGCAGACCAGGTAGACGTAGCCGAACTTCTCGTCGTACTCCCGATTCTTGGCCGCCAGTTGGGCCTTGACGTCGGCATCGGCCCCGGCAACCCCGGCCTGCTCGCGCGCCGACGACGCATTGTCGACCTTCGCCCCGATGCGCGGATGGCCGTCCAGGGCGGCGTCGAGCTCGGCGTCGGGCAGTTCGGCAAGCACCCGGTCGGCGCGGTCCAGCAGCGCCGCCACGTCGCGAAACGGTGCGCCCGCCAGCACCCGTCGCGCCCAGATGGTCGACGAACAGACACCGAACAACAGGTTCATCCGTTGCCGGTCGGTCAATCCGTTGAAGCCGTCCAGGCCCAGCGCGCCGTGCGTCGGCATCTATTGCAGTTCGTTGAGCCGGCTGAACCGGGCCGTGGCGATCGGGTTGGCGTCGGCCACCAGATCGCTGAAGCGGTAGTTGGCGATCTTGGCGATCTCGATCAACGCGAACGCCTTCTCGGCGCCGGGGGAGTTGTCCATGCGCGACCACCCGTTCTTGAGCACCCGATCGAAGTGCTCGGTCTCGCGGGCGCAGATGATCAGCGGGAACCCGAAGTGCTCGCGGTACGCGGCGGCCAACTCCACGACGTCATTGTGGTCGTTCTCGTCCAGGTTGCTCAACGCGACGTGGTCGACCGCCAGCGCGTGCCCCGTCTCGTCCTCCGCACCGAGGTCGTGGAAGGCCCTCAGCAGTTCCTCCTGCTGCTCGGAGGATCCCGTCAGCACCGCGTCCTGGAACGCCTCGCGCAGCGCTGTGGTGTCGGCGAACGGGCGCTGCTCGAACGCCCGCTCGACCGCCCACGGCACGTCCTGCACGACGTGGCCGAACACCTCGGTGAAACGCTGCTTGGTCATCAGGTTCACCTCGTCGAGGGTGATCGAGCCGCCGCCGGCCACCCGCGGCCCGCGGGAACCGGTGTGGAAGAACACGATGTTGAGCACGATCGCCGCGACCGCACCGATGCTGATGCCGCTGCCGAAGATCAAGTCCAGCCCGGTGGGCATCGCCTTGGCGATGTCGGGATACGACGTCACCCACAACGCCAACGCCAAGCTGGTCGTGACGATGATCAGGTTGCGGTGATCGGTGAAGTCGACCTTGCCCAGCGTCTGGATGCCGACGACGGCGACGGTCGCGAACAGCGTCAGCGCCGCGCCGCCGAGCACCGGATTGGGAATCGACGCGACGACCGCGGCCACCTTCGGCAGGAAGCCGAGCACGATCATGATCACGCCCGCGGCCGCCACCACCCACCGGCTCTTGACGCCGGTCAACCGCACCAGACCGACGTTCTCGGAGAAGGCGGTATACGGGAACGAGTTGAAGATGCCGCCGATGACGGTGGCCAGACCGTCGGCGCGCAGCACGTTGCCGATGTCGGAGGCCTTGACCCGCTTGCCCACGATCTCGCCCGTCGCGATGGTCGATCCCGTCGACTCCACGGCCGTGATCAACAGCACGATGATCATC
>JAHFVB010000030.1 GCA_023264755.1 Mycobacterium sp.
GCCACAACGCGTAATCCGCATACTGCACCGCCAGCGCGGGCAGTGGGGCGGGGGTACCGGCCAGGCGTGCGGTGTAGGCGCGGTTCACGTCGGTCAGGAACGGCGCATCGGACCACTCGTCGGTCGCGATGTGGTGCAGCAGCAGCACGACGGTGTGATCCGCAGGTCCGGTCCTGAACACCTCGACTCGCAACGGAAGCTCCGAGCTCAAGTCGAAGTGGTACTCGGTGGCGGCCGATACGCGGCCGGCCACGTCGGCGTCGGTGCAGTCGACGACGCCGACCGGCACGCGGGTGCCCGCGGGCAGGATCCGCTGGGCGAAGCCCTCGGCGTCCTCGTCGAACACCGTGCGCAGGGCCTCGTGTCGAGCGACGACATCGCCGAGCGCGAGTTCGAGCGTGGCCACGTCGAGCGCGCCCAGCACCCGAAACACCAACGGATAGTTGTACGCCACCCCCGTTTCGCCCAGCCGGTCCAACACCAGCAACCGAGCTTGGGCGGGTGCGGCCGGAATGCGCTCGGGCCGGGCGCAGGCGACCAACTCGGGGCGTGCTACCCGTCCGTGCGACGCGGCGGTGTCCCGTTCGACGAGTGCGGCGAGCTGCGCGACGGTCCGCGCGTTGAAGACGTCGCCGAGCGTCAGTTCGACACCGAGCGTGGCACGCACCCGTCCGATCAGTCGGATGGTCAGCAGCGAGTGCCCGCCGAGGGCGAAGAAGTCGTCCTCGGCACCCACGTGTCCCTCGTCGATCCCGAGCACGTCGGCGAAGAGCGCGCACAGCGCTTCCTCGACGGGGGTGCTCGGCGCCCGGCTGGGGAGCTGCTGGCTGGCCGGGTCGACCTCTGGCAGCGCCCGCACGTTCAGCTTGCCGTTGTCGGTCAACGGCAATTCGTCCAAGAGTGCCATCGCCGCGGGCACCATGTACGGGGGCAGCGTGCTCGTCAGCCGACCCCGAATGTCGGCGACCAGATCGTTGGCGGCCGAGTCGTCGGCGGCCCCAGCGGCGGGCACGACGTAGGCCACCAGCCGCTGGGAGCCCGAGGGATCCGGGCGCGCGATGACCGCGGCCTGCGCGACGGCCGGGTGCGCCGCGATCGCGTGCTCGATGTCGCCGAGTTCGACCCGATAGCCGCGGATCTTGACCTGGTCGTCGGTGCGGCCGAGGAACTCGAGGTTGCCGTCGGGGCGGCGAATCACCAAGTCGCCCGTGCGATACATCCGCTCCTGGGGCGCAAACGGATTCGCCACGAACCTGCTGGCGCTCAGCGCCGGCTGCCCCAGATAGCCATGTGCCAACCCGGCACCCGCGATGTACAACTCACCGGGCACGCCGTCCGGAACCGGCCGCAGCCAGCTGTCCAGCACATGGTCCCGCGTATTCCAGATCGGCCGCCCGACGGTGGGCGTCGCGCTGTCGTCGGTCCCGGCGCCGAGGGTGTTGATCGTGTACTCGGTGGGACCGTAGAGGTTGTATCCGTAGCTGGTATCGCTGTCGCGCAGGCGTTCCCACACTGCGGCCGACACCGCCTCGCCGCCGAGCAACACCAACACCGGCGGGTGACCCTGCGGATCGAGCAAGCCCTCCTCGAAGAGCAACTGGGCGTACGTCGGAGTCACGTTGACGACATCGATCTGGTGCCGATGGCAGTACGCCACCAAGGCCGTTGCGTCCCTGCGCAGTTGCTCGTCGCAGATGTGGACCTCGTGGCCTTCGACGAGCCACAACAGTTCCTCCCACGACATGTCGAACGAGAACGACACGGTGTGGGCGATCCGCAACCGCCGGCCGCCGGCCTTGGCGATGGCCGGTGCGAAGATCGCCTCGCGGTGGTTGAGCTGCATGTTGGTCAACCCCCGGTGGGGCGTGACGACCCCCTTGGGCTGGCCCGTCGACCCGGACGTGTAGATGACGTATGCGGCCTCGTCGAGCCCGGCCGAACGACCGTCCCACGTGGTGGGTGACTGTTCGCGCTCGGCTCGGATGACGGGGTCGTCGAGCACGAGCACCTGGCAGGCGTCGGGTGCCACGGCGGCGCTGCGCGCCGCGACGGCCGTGGTCGTCAACACGCACACCGGGCGGGCGTCGGCGAGCATCACCGCGAGCCGGTCGTCGGGATAGTCCAACTCCAACGGCAGATACGCCGCGCCGGCCCTCAACACGGCGAACAACGCCACGACGGATTCGATGGATCGCGGAATGGCCAGGGCCACCGTATCTTCCGGCCCGATGCCACGGCTCCGAAGCAGCCATGCGAGCTGGTTCAGCCGAGTGTCGAGCTCGCGGTAGTCGATGCTGTCGGACCCGCAGACCAGGGCCGGCCCGGCCGTGTCGGCCAGCATGTCCACGACGGGGGTGTCGGGAAGTTCGTGTGCGGTGGCCGCGGCGCGGCCGGCCAGCGCCCGACGTTCGTCGGGCAGCACCAGGGGCACCGACGCCAGCGCCGAGGTCGACCCCGAGGTCAGCCCCGTGGTCGACGCGTCCCCGGCTGCGACGGAATCGCCGATGTGCAGCATGACCTGCCGCAGCCGCTCCAGCAGGCGCGCCGCGTACGGCTCTTCCACCACGTCGGGTCGGTACTCGAGCTTGACCCACATCTGGCGGCCTGGGGAGGCGACCCAGGTGAGCGGGTAGTGCGAGGCATCGATCGAGTCGTGTCCGACGATGCCCTGCTCGGATTCCAGGTCGGTGAACGTGTCGTCGCCCAGGAAGTTCTGCAGCACGTAGAGGCTGTCGAACAGCGGTCCACCGTCCGACAGCGCGCCGTTGTCCCCGTTGACCTTCCGATCGTGGGTGGCCAGCGCCCGTTGGATGGCTCCCAGTCCCAGGTACTCGTGGTCCATCAGGGCCAGCCGGTCGGACTGGACGGCCCGCATGGTGTCGGCGATCGAGCGGCCCGGTTCCAGTCGGACGCGGGTGGGCACCGTGTTGAGGAACAGTCCGATGACCGAGTCGATGCCGTCGAGCTCGGTGGGGCGGCCTGCCACGGTCGAGCCGAAGACCACGTCGGCACTTCCGGTCTCGTAACCCAGTACCAGGGCCAGCGCAGTGCCGATCAGTGCGTTCATCGTGACGCCGGCGCGGCGCCCAGCCTGGACGAGGCGGGTGGTCTGCGCTTCGGTGAGGGTGAACTCCAACCGCAGCGCGAGCGTCGGATCGGTCCCGACGGCCGCGGGCACCAGCAGGGTCGGCGCAGTGAGCCCGCCGAGTGCGTCCACCCAATGCCGAGCCGAGGCCTCCCGATCCTGGTCGGCCAGCCAACGCAGGTAGTCGGTGAAGTCCGCCTCCGGCGCCGGCAGCATCGCGCGTCCACCCGCCCTGGCCGCGGTGTACTCCGCGAAGAGTTCCCGCAACAGCTGTTCGCGCGACCAGCCGTCCAGCAGCAGGAAGTGGTAGCTGAAGATCAGTCGGTCGTGCTGCCCGGTTCGGATGACGGTCATCCGGGCCAACGGGGCGGCGCTCAGCTCGAAGGTGCGCAGGCGATCTTCGGCGGTGAGCTCGGCGACCCGCTCCGAAACTCGTTGCGGCGAAGCCCCGGTCAGGTCGACGAGCTCGGGCTCGCACACCGGATCGACGGCGATGACGGCCACCGGGTGCGGTAGCTCCTCGCTCGCGAACCCCGAGCGCAGCACCGGATTGCGCCTCATCACCGCCGAGTACGCGGCACGCAGTGCGGCGACGTCGATCGGGTCGACGAAGTCGAAGACGTTCTGGACGATGTAGACCGCAGCCTTTGCGTACCGGGCCTGGAAGTACACGCCTTCCTGCAGCGGTGACAACGGCCAGACGTCCGCGACGGGCCACGGCGTCGTGGCGACGACGCGGTCGATGTCCTGCTGCGACAGGCCCACCAGCGGTAGGTCGGACGGGGTGAGCGCGTTCGAGGACGGGCCGGAGGTGCCGGCGCCGGCCGGGCCCTGGCCCAACTGTCCCAGCTCGCGCAGCACCGCGACCCAGTGCGCGCCCAACTCGCTGACGTCGTCGCCGTTGAGCTCGCCGTCGGCGTAGGTCAGGGTGGCTCGCAGCCGTGGCCCTTCGGCGGTCTCGTCGCAGATGGCGTTGACCTCCAACAGATACGGGGTGCCGAGGTCGGGGTCGGGTGCGGTCCGCAGCGCGTCCAGCTCGGGTGCCGATGCCCAGTCGTCGGCGCTGTCGGCGGCCCACCTGCCCAGGTAGTTGAACAGCAACTGCGGGCCGGCCAGTCGAGCCAGGGCCGCGGTGGTGCGCGGGTTGCAGTAGCGCAGCTGACCGAAGCCCAGCCCGCCGTCCGGCGCGCTGCGCAGCCGCTCCTTGACCTCCTTGAGGGCGGTGACGAGGTCACCACCGGAGGCGGACAGCCGCACCGGGGCGATCGCGGTGAACCATCCGACGGTGCGCGACAAGTCGAGGTCCTCGCCCCAGCCGTCGCGCCCGTGCCGCTCCAGGTCGAGCACCAGCGGTGCGTCGGGCGCCCCGCCACGCGTTTCCCGCCACCGATTCACGGCGAGCTGCAGCGCCGTCACCAGCGTTTCGGTGACGTCGGCGTTGGCCATCGCCGGGACCGTGGTCAGCAGCGGCACCGTCTCTGCGGTGTTCAGCCGGACTTCGTGATCGCGGGTCGAGCCGACGGTCAGCGTGGAGTTGCCGGCCTCGGGTGCGAGCTCGCCACCGGGTGCCAGGGTCGACGTCCAGTGTTCGAACTCAGCCAATCGGACTGCCTGTTGGGCATTTTCGTTGACCGTCCTGGCGTGGTCGCGTATCGACGTCGGCACCGGTGCGAGCCTGGCGGGTTGGCCCGCCCGAACCTGACGGCAGGCCTCGGCGAGGTCGTCGATGAGGATGCGCCACGAGACGCCGTCGACGGCAAGGTGGTGTATCACCAGGAGCAGTCGGCCCTGTCGCCGTGAGCCGAGGTCGAACCACACCGCCTGCACCACGGTGCCCGCGTCGGGATCCAGGCGAGCGGTGGCGGCGTCGGATTCGCTGCCGATCGCCGCCCGTAGCTCGGCTTCGTCCAGCTGGCTGGCATCGACCCGCGTCAACGAAAATGTCGTGGTGGCCGTCGTTTCCAGGGACCACAGCATCGGCACCGGACGGTTCAGCCGGAGGCGCAGGGCGTCGTGACGGGCGATCACGGCACGCAGCGCCGCATCGAGTTGATCGCGTGTGACGTCGGCTGGGGTGCGCAGCAATTCGGCTTGATTGAACCTGGCGATGGGACCGCCGAGTTCGGCGAGCCGGTGCACGATCGGCGTCAGCAGCACCTCGCCGAGGTCGGGCCCGGAATCGTCTCGGGGAGTGACCGATCCGGACTGGCCGGCCGTTGCCGCGAGGGCCTGTGGAGTGCGATGGACGAAGACCTGCTGCGGCGTAATGTGCACGCCCTGCCTGCGGGCCCGGTTGACCAATTGGATGGCGACGATGCTGTCGCCGCCCATGGTGAAGAAGTCGTCGTCGACACCGACCGAGGTGGCCAGGAGCTCGGTGCACAGCGCGGCGAGCAATGCGGCCGGCCCGTGGCCGGCCACCGGTTCGGCCGACGCGGTGTGCGTGTCCTCGACCCGATCCGGGGCGGGCAGTGCGGCGCGGTCCAGTTTTCCGTTGACGGTCAGTGGCAGCCTGTCCAGTAGCACCAAGGCGGACGGCATCATGTATTCCGGCAGCCGCCGAGCCAGTTCGGCGCGGACGCGCGTGACGTCGATGGCGTCGCGACCGACCAGATAACCGAGCAAGCGGGTGCGTCCGGTGTCGTCGGTCCGTACCGCGGCCGCCGCGTTGGCGACTTCGGGCAACGCGGCGACGGCGGCCTCGACCTCGCCGAGCTCGATGCGGTAACCCCGCACCTTGACCTGGTGATCGGAGCGACCGAGGTAGACGAGCTCGCCGGACTCCGTCCACATCGCGGTGTCACCGCTGCGATACAGCCGCTCACCCGCGGCGTCGAACGGATTGGCCACGAAGCGGGCCGCCGTCAAGCCGGGTCGGTTGAGGTAGCCGCGGGCCAATTGCCCACCCGCGATGTACATTTCGCCGACCACGCCGGTGGGCACCGGCTGCAGGTGGTCGTCCAGCAGGTGTATCCGCAGCCCCGGAATGGCGGTGCCGATGACGCTGGGGGTGGGCTCGGTGCCCGCCGCGTCCGTTCGGGTGAGCGGGCGGTGCGAGACGTGCACGCAGGTCTCGGTGATCCCGTACATGTTGACCAGCGCGGGTGCGTCGACCTCGTGGCGTTCGTACCACGGCGCCAACCGCCCGACGTCGAGGGCTTCGCCGCCGAAGACGACGTAGCGCAGTCGAAGGTCCGGCCGCCCGCGACGGTCGGCCTCGAGCAACGGATAGAACGCCGACGGCGTCTGGTTGAGCACCGTCACCCGTTCCGAGGCCAACAGCGCGGCGAACCGGTCGGGATCCCGGGCCACCTCCTGAGGGACGACCACCAGGCGCCCGCCATGAAGCAGCGGCCCCCACAGTTCCCACACCGAGAAGTCGAACGCCGCGGAGTGGAACATCGTCCACACGTCGTCGGGCCGGAAGTCGAAGAGCGTTGCGGCACCGGCGAACAGCGCGGTCACGTTGCGGTGGGTCACCGCAACGCCCTTGGGCAGGCCGGTGGAACCCGAGGTGTAGATCACGTAGGCGGTGTCGTCGGGGGTCGACTCCCTACGGTGGGCGGGGTCGGGCAGCGCGCCGGCGGCGGAGCGGGCCGCTTCGGTGACGACGACGGTGGGCGCGGTCGACTCCGGGAACCGCTCCGCCCGGTCGGTGAGGATGCAGACCGGGGCCGAGTCGGCGAGGATGTGCTGCAGGCGCGCTGCGGGGGAGTCGACGTCGAGCGGCACGTAGGTGCCGCCGGCCTTGACCACGGCCAGTAGTCCGACGACCAGGTCGAGCGAGCGCGGCAGGGCCACGGCCACCCGGGATTCGGGTCCGACACCGAGGCCGGTCAACGTGGCCGCCACTGCGGTGGCGCGGGAATCGAGTTCGGCGTAGCTGAGCTGGTCGGCGCCGCACGTCACCGCGAGGGCCTCCGGCGAGCGCCGGACCACCGAGGCGAACCTGGCGTCGAGCGTGTCGTCCGGTCCGGGGTGCGATTCGGTCCCGGAGCCGTATGCGCGCTCGGCGTCGGTGCGGACGTCGAGGAGGCGGACCGGGGTATCCGGACGCTCCACGAACGCCGTGAGGACGTGTTCGACGCGTTCGGCGAATCGTTCGGCCTGGGTCTGGCTGACCAACCCGGCGTCGTACTTGAGCTCCACGATCAGCCGATCCTCGAGGTAGGCGATGAGGGCGAGGGGGTAGTGAGGCGAGTCCGTTCCGGTGAAGCCCTGGAATTGAATGGCTTTCGCGTGGTGCGGGGTTTCGGTCGGCAGTGCGGGGAAGTTCTCGACGACGACCATCGTGTCGAAGAGGTTGCGCACTCCGGCGATCCGGGCCAGTTCGGCCAGCCCGAGCTGTTGGGCGTCCAACAGAGCGCTCTGTTGGTCCTGCAGGCGTGCCATCGCCGCTGCGATCGTCGTCTGGTGATCCCATGACATGGGCACCGGGATGGTGTTGATCAGCAGCCCGACGATCGATTCGGTGCCCGCCAGCTCGCCGCCTCGACCGGAGACGGTCGAACCGAACACCACGCGCTGCCTGCCGAGCAGCCGACCGAGCAGCAGCCCCCACGCACCGTGCAGCACGGTGCTCAACGTGACACCGCGGTCGCGGGCCGTCTGCGTCAAGGCCTGGGTGAGCTCGGGGGACAGTTGCCTTGTCGCGCTTCGATGTTCGCCGACGACGTGTCCGTCTGCCGGGAAGAGCTCGGTGGGTTCTACGTCGGCCAGAGCAGCGGCCCAGGCCTGTTTGGCGCCCTCGCGGTCGCCGCCGGTGACCGCCTCCACGTGGTCGCGCAGTGTCGTCGTCACCGCGGCGGGCCGGCTGCCCGCTCCGAGCTCGGCGTTGTAGTGCGCCACGACGTCGCCGAAGACGACCGGGTAGGACCAGCCGTCCGCGACGATGTGATGCATGGTCTGGATCAACCGGTGCTCGGTCGGGCTCAGCGCGACCAGCGTGTACTGGACCAGCGGTGGGTGCGCCAACTCGAAGGGGCGGGCCAGTTCGGTGGCGGCGACGTGCGGCAGCTCGTCGGCCGCCGCCGCGGCGACGTCGAATTCGACGGGTACCTCGGACCAGATCACCTGAGCCAGTCGGCCGTCCTCGAGCTCGCGGAAGCTGGCGCGCAGGGCCTGATGCCTGCGCATCACCGCGGTCACGCTGGCCCGCAACGCATCCGGGTCGACGGGGCCATGCAGGGCGGCAACCTGCTGCACCTGGTAGGTGTCGACCCCGCCGCCGAAGACGCTGTGGAAGTACATCCCCTCCTGCAGCGCGAGCAGCGGCAGCACCTCTTCGATGGCACCTTGGTGCTGCCACTCGTCGAGGTCGGACTGCGTGACGGCGACGAGCGGAAAGTCCGATGGCGTATGACCGCTCAGCACCGCACACCGACTCAGCGCG
This sequence comes from Mycobacterium sp., assembly GCA_023264755.1. Lineage (GTDB taxonomy): Bacteria > Actinomycetota > Actinomycetes > Mycobacteriales > Mycobacteriaceae > Mycobacterium. The sequence goes on from JAHFVB010000030.1 coordinate 8,478, forward strand.
GTCAGCGCCTGCGTCCAGGCGGTGGCGAGCGCTTCGACGTCGGACGGCTCGAGCAGCTCGCCGGGCCAGGCCAACGTCATCGACAGCACGGGACCCTCGGGGCGATCCTCGGCGATCGCGTTGACCTCCAGAGCCATCGCCGGGTTGGTGGGGTCGACGCCCTCGCGCAGCGCGCCGAATTCGGCCACCGGTTCCCAATCCCGACCACTGCCACCGGCGAACCGGCCGAGGTAGTTGAAGAGCACCTGCGGGGCCGCACCACGAATCGGTGCGGACTCGTCGAGGTACCGCAGCACGCCGTAGCCCAGGCCCCGATTCGGGATGCCGCGCAGCTGCTCCTTGACGCGCTTGGCGGCCTCGGCCAACGCTGGTCCCGCTGCGCACACGTCGGCCCAGGACAACGCTCCGGGATCGATGCGGGTGGGGTAGATCGCGGTGAACCAGCCGACGGTGCGTGACAGGTCGAGCTCACCGGGTACCAGGTCGGCCTCGCGGCCGTGGCCCTCCAGGCTCAGCACGGTGGCGGTTCCGGTGTCCTGACCGCGGTCGGCCCGCCACTTCGTCAAGGCCAAGGCGAATGCGGTGAGCAGCACGTCGTTGACCCCACCGTGCATTGCAGCCGGAATCGTCGACAACAGCGCGGAACTGAGCGCAGGCGCCAAGGTGACCCGGTGACTGCGCACGGTACTCGCGGTGTCGAGCACCGGATCCAACGCGCGCCGCCCCAGGTTCGGATCGGGGGTGGCCAGCACGTCGGTCCAGTGCTGGGCTTCGGCCCGGAAGTCGGCCCGGCCGATGGCGGTGGACCACGTGCGGAACGAGGTCGGAACCTCGTCGAGCGTCACGGGCGCCCCGGCGGCCACTGCGGACCAGGCGCGCTTCAGGTCGTCGCCGATGATGCGCCAGGAGACACCGTCGACCACCAGATGGTGGATGACCAGCAGCAGTTGCCCCGGTTGCGTCGCCTGTGGCGCTTGGAACCACACCGCGCGGAGCATGACGCCCTGCGCGGGGTCGAGTTCGGCCGCCGCGGCCGCCGTCACCGTCTCGAGGTCGGCTCCGGTCAGCGGGCCCACCCGGTCGGTGACGACGCGTTCGGGGGGAAGCTCGCCGTCCGGGACGACGAGGGTCCAGCCGTGTTCGGAGGTCCGGAGTCGGGCGCGCAGCATGCCGTGCGTATCCAGGAGGGACCGGATGACGAGTTCGAGTTGCGCGCTGGTGATTCCGGCTGGGGTGGCCAGCACCTGCGCTTGGTAGAAGTTGGCCAGCGGTGTCGCCGACTGCTGCGTCTCGGCGAGCATCGGCGTCGGGCTGACGACTCCGACCCCGGTATCGGGTTCGGTTGCCGCGGTGTGGGACTCGGTCCGGGCCGAGGCCGCCAGCGCTGCGACGGTGCGGTGCCGGAAGACATCGCGCGGGGTGAGGTGCAGGCCGGCTCGGCGCGCCCGTCCGCAGACGGCGATCGACGAGATGCTGTCCCCGCCGAGCGCGAAGAAGTCGTCCTCGACACCGAGTGCGCCGGACTCGATGCCCAGGACCGTGGCGACGACGTCGAGCAGGGTGAGCTCGGCGGGGGTACGCGGAGCGCGGCCCGCGCCGGTGGTGGCGGCGACCGGCTCGGGCAGCGCGGCCACGTCGAGCTTGCCGTTGATGGTCAGTGGCAGGGTCTCGACGAGCCCGTACCGGGTGGGCACCATGTATCCGGGCAACACGGAGGCGAGCCAGTCGCGCAGCTCGATGATGAACTGCGCTGCGTCGGCGGGAGCCGACGCCGGAATGACGTATGCGACCAGACTCTTCACCGGCGGCGTCGCCGAATCGGAGCGCACCACGACGGCGCAGCGGGCCACCTCGTCGTACGCTGCGAGGACCGACTCGACCTCCCCGAGCTCGACGCGGTAGCCGCGGATCTTCACCTGGTCGTCGGCGCGGCCCAGGAAGTCGAGGTGCCCGTCGGCGCGGCGGCGCACCAGATCACCCGTGCGGTACATCCGGCCCCCGGGGACGTGCGGGTCGGCGACCATCGCGCTGGCGGTCAATCCGGGCCGGTGGTGGTAGCCGCGCGCCAGCCCGGCGCCCGCGACGTAGAGCTCGCCGGCCGCCCCGTCGGGGACGGGGCGGAGGGCAGCGTCGAGAAGGTAGCCGCGAGTGTTCCAGATCGGTTGTCCGACAGTCGGTGTGTGGCTGTCCTCGGTTCCACCGCCGAGCGTGTTGATCGTGTACTCGGTGGGACCGTAGAGGTTGTAGCCCACGCAGACCGGATGGTCGCGCAGCGCCGCCCAGACCCCGTCGCCGACGGCTTCGCCGCCGAGCAGGACCAGCGCCGGCGGGTGCGCGCCCGCGTCCTCGGCCAGCAAGCCGGCGTCGATCAGGTGATGGGCGTAGGTGGGGGTGACGTTGACGACGTCGATGCGGTGTTGGTGGCAGTACTGGACCAGCGCGGGCGCGTCGCGGCGCAGCTCCTCGTCGCAGACGTGGACCTCGTGACCTTCGACCAGCCAGAACAGCTCTTCCCACGACATGTCGAAGGAGAACGACACGGTGTGCGCGATGCGAAGTTGGCTGCGCCCTGCGGCGCGGACGCGTTGGACGGTGGGTTCGAAGATGGCTTCGCGGTGGTTGAAGTACATGTTGGTCAGGCCGGCGTATGCGGTCAGCACGCCCTTGGGGCGCCCGGTGGAACCCGAGGTGTAGATCAGATAGGCGGGGTGCTGGAGCCGTTGCCGGCCGTCGGCGAAACCGCCGAGCTCGGCGGTGGTCAGCGGCTCGGTCGACGTGTTGGCCAACGCGGCGACCGTCTCCGGATCGTCGACGACGAGCACCTCTGCGCCCTGGGCGCGGGCCGCCGCGACGAGCTCGGTGCGGTCGGAGCTGGTGAGCAGCAACACCGGTCGCGCGTCGGCGACGATGGTGCGCAGCCGGTCGATCGGCAGGTCCAGTTCCAGCGGCAGATACGCCGCGCCCGCCCGCAGCACGGCGAACAGGGCTACCACCATGTCGATGGAACGCGGAAGGGCCAGGGCCACGAACGATTCCGGGATCGCACCGTGGGCGCGCAGGTGGCGGGCCAGCTGGGACACGCGGGCGTCGAGCTCGCGGTAGGTCAGCTGTTGCGCGCCGAAGACCACGGCGGTGTCATCGGGGTTGAGCACGGCACGCCGGGCGAGCAACTCGGCGATGGTGACCGGCTCGATCGGTTGCTCGGTAGCGCTCCATCGCCGCTCGAGATCGGTTCGGCGCCGAGGGCCGACGAGGTCGATGGACCCGAGTGCGGCCTCGGGGGCGCGCGCGATGGCAGCCAGTACCGCGAGCAACTGGTCGACGAGCTCGGCCGCCCGGGTGTCGCCGATGACCCGGTGTTCCAGCTTGATCGTCAGTTGCCGGCCCGGGGTCAGCACCCAGGTCAGCGGAAAGTGCGTGGTGTCGTGGTAGTCGACGCCGACGATGCCGTGCGCCGATTCGAGGTCGGTGAACGTGTCGTCGGCCAGGAAGTTCTGCAGCACCAGCAGCGAATCGAACAGCGGGGCGCCCGAATCACCTGCGGCGCGCTGGATTTGGCCCAGCCCGAGGTGGTCGTGTCGCATCATCGACAGGCGTTGCGCGTGGACGGAGCGCATCGCGTCCGCCGCGGACCGCGCCGGCGCCAGGTCGAGCCGCACGGGCACGGTGTTCAGGAACAACCCGATGGTCTCGTCGATGCCGACGAGCTCGCCGGGTCGCCCGGCCACGGTGGTGCCGATGACGACGTCGGTGGTGCCCGCCTGGTAGCCGGTCACCGTGGCGACCGCGGCGGTGACCACCGCGTTGAGCGTGACGCCGAATTGCTGGGCCCGCGCCTGCAATTGCTCGGTCAGCGACTGCGGAACCTGGACCACGAGCCGACCCGGCTCGGTGTCCGCGATGGCATCGGGATGGCCGGGTGCCACTCCGCTGGCCAACGTCGGCCCGGTCAGCCCGGTCAGCAAGTTGCCCCACGCGGCCGCGGCGTCGGTGTGGCCGACGGCAGTGAGCCACTGCAGATAACGCAGTACGACCGCTCCGTGCGGCTCGATCGAACCGGCGTGGCCTCCGGAGTCGTAGAGCGCGAACAATTCCCGCAAGACCAGCTCACGCGACCATCCGTCGAACAACAGGAAGTGGTACGTCAGCAACATCCGGTCGCGACCGTCGGGCAGGCGGATGACCGTCAGGCGCAGCAGCGGTGGGGAGGCGAGGTCGAACGGCGTGGTGCGGTCGGTGTCGGCAGTGCGGTTGGCCGCCTCTGCCACCGCCGGATCGTCGGGCCGATGCGCGGTGAGGTCGACGACGGTGATCGGCGCCGGGGGCTCGGCGAATACCACCTGGATCAACTCCGTGGCATCGGACGGAGCTGGTCCGACGTGCTCGACGGAGCGGAACCCGACGCGTAGTTGCGCGTGGCGACGTAGCAGCGCGGTGAACGCACGCTGCATGGCGTCGAGGTCGAGGCGGCGATCGAACTCGAAGGTGTTCTGCGCCAGGTAGGTCGAGCCCGCGTCCTCCAGCGTGCTCTGGTAGTAGACGCCCTGCTGCAGCGGCGACATCGCCCAGATGTCCTCAACGGCTCCGCAAGCGTGAGCGCGGATGAGCTCGATGGTCTGCTCGGACAACCGCACCGTGCCGAACTTCGGGATGACCTCATCCGACGGGGCGCCGGCCCGGTGGACGGTGGCGGCGCCGATCGACGCGGCCAGCGCCACGGCGGTGCGGCTGCGGAACACGTCCTCGGTGGTGACGTGCCAGCCCTGGCGGGCCAGCCTGCTGGTGACGCGGATGGCGGCGATGCTGTCACCACCAAGGGCGAAGAAGTCGGCGTCGGCACCGACCGTGTCGACCCCGAGTACGTCGGCGAACACCGCGACGATGGTGCGCTGCACGTCGTCGGTGGGGGCGAGTGGGTCGCCAGGGCCGTCGTGAGTCCGACCCACGCGGGCCCGCAGCGCGTTCGAATCACGCTTTCCGTTGGGCAGCAACGGAATCGCATCGATCGACTGAATCGACGTGGGGACCAGGTGGCGGGGTAGCTCGCCGGCCATCAGGGTCGCCAGCGCCTCGGGGGTCGGCGCGTCCGAGCCGAGCACCACTAAGGCCGCGAGGGCAGTGCCGGTCCCGACGACCGCGGCGTCCAACACGCCGCGCTGACGGGTGAGCGCGGCCTCGACCTCGCCGGGTTCGACGCGGTGACCGTTGACCTTCAACTGTTGGTCGGCCCGCCCGGCGAATGCGTACTGGCCATCGGCCAGGCGCGCGCCGAGGTCACCGGTGCGGTACATCCGTTCGCCACCGGGAGCGGCGACGAAACGCGTTGCGGTCTGTCCGGGTCGGTCCAGGTATCCGCGGGCCAGTTGGGCACCGCTGACGTAGAGCTCTCCCACCACCCCCGTCGGCAGGTCCTTCAAGAACGGGTCCAATACCCGAAGGCCCGCGCCGGGCACGGGCACCCCGAGCGTGACGACTTCGGCGGCTTGCTCGCCGGCCAACACGTCGCCGGTGACCTCCGAGGAACCGTAGGAGTTGACGACGGTCGCGTCCGGGGACACCGCGTGCAGGGCGCTCAACTGGGCGGGCTCCAGCGGTTCGCCGCTGACGATCCAGCGGTGCACGCCGGCCACGTCGGCCGCGTACTCTTCGGCGAGCGCCGACGCCAAGGCCGGGACGGCCACCAACTGTCGGACGTCGTGTTCGGCGATCAGTTCGGCCAGCCGCCGGCCGTCGCGGACGGCGACGTCGTCGGCCAGCACGGTGCAGGCTCCGGCGGTCAGCCCGGCGAGCAGTTCGGTGGTGCCGTCGATGAACGACAGCGAGCTCTTGGCCAGCCGGGTGGCGGCGGGCCACTGGGCGTTGGCCCAGCTCAGCCGGTTGGCCAGCGCGCCATGGGTACCCACGACCGCCTTGGGCTCACCGGTGGAACCGGACGTGTACAACACCGAGACCGCGTCGAGCGGTCCGACGGCCACGGGTGTGAAGGCAACGGGTTCGGAGGACCCTGCCGGGCCGCTGGGTTCGGCGACGTCCACCGTGGCGGTGCCATCGGGAATGGCTCCCGCCAGCGCCACGCGGCCGGCGTCGTCGACGAGCACGGCGCGGGGTCCGGCGTGCGCGAGCATGAACTCGATGCGCGCCAGGGGATAGGCGGGGTCGACGGGGAGATATGCGGCCCCGGTGGAGAGAATCGCCCACATCGCGGCCACGACGTCCGTCGAGCGGGACAGCGCGAACGCCACGACGTCACCGCGGCGCACGCCCGCCGCGGTCAACCGGTGCGCCAATTCGGCTGCGCGGGAATCTAGCTCACCGAACGTCGCCGAGGCCGACCCGGCGATGACGGCGGTCTCGTCGCGGTGCGTGGCGATCGCATCGGCGATCAGCGCGGTCACCGTGGTGGCGGCCGATCCCGCTGCGGGCTGGGCCGCGGTGGCGAGCTCCAGCTCGGCGCAGCGCACGGTGGGGTCGGACGTGACGGCGGCCAGCACCTCGGCGAACGCCTGCGCCGCGGTCTCGGCGAACACGTCGCTGACCTGAGCGCGGTCGTTGGTGACGGTGACCGTCACGGTGTCGTGGACGGCGATCATCACCGTCAGCGGATAGTGCGGCGCCTCGATGACGGTGAGCTCGCCCAACGCGAGCTCACCCGCCGAATGCGAGGTGGCGCCTAGGTTTTCGATGACGACCAGCGAGTCGAAGAGCTCACCGACACCAGCGAGCCGATGGGCGTCCGGCAGGGGTAGGTGGTGGTGCTCCACGACCTCGGACTCGAGGGCGAAGAGCCGCGCGGCGACCTGCTGCACGCTGTCGGTCGGAGCCCAGCGGACGCGCATCGCCACGGTGTTGACCAGCAGACCCACCATGCGCTCGATGCCGGCCAGGTCGCCACCGCGCCCGGACACCACGGTGCCGAATACGACGTCGGCGTTACCGGTGAGCCGACCGACGGTAATGCCCCACGCGGTGTGCAGCAGGGTACCGATGGTGACCGAGGAGCGACCGGCGGCCGCCGCCAGCGAACCGCGCGGTAGTAGCCGAATGGTTCTGCTGCCGAAGCCGGCAGCCGCCGCGCGCCCCGAGCTACCGGCGCCGTCGGCGGCCGCGACGCGGGTGGGCTCGGTGAGGCCGCCGAGCACCTTGGCCCACGCGGCTCGATCGGCGGCTTGGTCGCGGCCGCCGAGCCAGTCCACGAACTGTGCGAACTGTGGTGCAGCGCCGTCGAAGTCGGTGTTCGCGTAGGCCGTCAACAGGTCGTCGAGCACGATGGGCACCGACCATCCGTCGGCGACGACGTGGTGCACCGTCTGGATCATCGTGTGCACGTCAGCGCTGCGCCGAATCAGCGTGTACCGGGTCAACGGCGGGGTGGCGAGGTCGAATCGGCGGGTGCGTTCCCGTTCGGCGTGCTGCGCGACGACCGCGTTCGCGTCGGCTGCGTCGCGAGCGTCGACGACCTCGAAGTCGGGTGCGACCGGCGCGGCATGGACGGCGACGGGCGTGCCGTCGGCCAACGTGGTGAAGGCGGCCGACAACGTGCGGTGGCGGTTGGCGACCACTTCGGTGGCGCGCTGAAACCGTTCGAGGTCAAGCGGTCCGGTGATGTCGACGAGCTGCTGCACCACGTACGGATCGTGGCGGCGGCTGAACGTGGAGTGGAAGTAGATGCCCTGCTGGGTGGGGGTCAGCGGCAGTACGTCCGAAAGCCCAGGATGGGTGCGCTCCAACTCGGTGACGTCGGTGGCCTCGAGCTCCACCAGTGGGAAGTCCGAACTACTGTGCCCGCGGACGTCGGGGCTGGCGGCGATCGCGGTCAGCACCTCCAGCCAACGCTGGGCAAGCCGGGCGACTTCGGCCTCGGTGAGCGCGGCGCTGGGCCAGCTGAACGTGGTGCGGAGCACCGTGCCGGCGCCGTCGGGCCCGCCGACCGCTTCGGCGTTGATCTCGAGCAGTCGGGGCAACGGCATGGCCGGATCGCGGTCCTCCATCACCGCGGCACCGTCGGCGGCGAACGACCAGGGCCGAGCGCCGGTGTCGAATCGGCCGAGATAGTTGAACAGCACCCGAGGCGAGACGGCGAGGTCCTGGTCGGGCGCTGCCGAGCGCAGATACCGCAGCGCACCGTAGCTGAGCCCCCGGGAGGGCACCGCACGCAGCTGATCCTTGATGGACTTCACGGCGGCGCCGAGCGCTGCACCATCCGATAGTGCTGTTCGCCAGTCGAATCCGGTGCTTCGCAGGGCGACGGGATACAGCGTGGTGAACCAGCCGACGGTCTCGGACAGGTCGAGGTCGGCCACCCGGTGGCCCTCGCGCCCGTGGCCCTCGAGCTCGATCAGCAGGGCCTCGGCCACGTCCGCGGGCGCGCCGCAGCGGTCGGCGCACCACTCGCGCAGCGCCAGATACAGGGCCGCGACCAAGGCGTCGTCGACGTGACCGTGAATCCGGGCCGGCACGTCGGTG